>JBBRHV010000029.1:0-22267 GCA_038222225.1 Candidatus Omnitrophota bacterium | reverse complement strand
ATATTTGTTTTCGTGGTGCCGGGACGCGTTTGGATATATCCCGTTTCATCACAGAGAAGCTGGCCGTTCAAAAATGAAGTATTAGGAACATGTCCAACCGCATAAAATAATCCTTTAACCTCAAGGGTTTGCTCTACGTGAGTTTTCACCTGTTGAATCTTTAAACCGGTTAAAAATTTTTCGCCTATCGCTTCTACGGGAACATGATCCCAAATGATTTTAACTTTAGGGTTGTCAAACACCCGTTCCTGCATGGCCTTGGAGGCGCGCAGCTGATCTCGCCGGTGGATCAGGTAAACAACGGAGGCAAACTTTGTCAAAAATGTCGCTTCTTCGATCGCAGAATCTCCTCCTCCGATCACGGCCAGCGGCTGATTGCGGAAGATCGGCAAGGCCCCATCGCAGACCGCACACGCCGAGATGCCCTTTTGCCAGTAATCCGCTTCGCCCTTAAGATTTAGCCGTTTTGCCGTTGCGCCGGTAGCAATGATCAGGATTTGCGATTCATAGGTCTCTTTCCCGCTTTTGACCGTAAAGGGGCGTTTTGAAAGATCAACGGCATCAATGGTCTTTGTTTCGATACGGGCCCCGTAGCGCAGGGATTGCTCACGCATGAGTTGCATCAGTTCCGGTCCGGAAATCGCATCCGGGAATCCGGGGAAATTTTCAATTTCAGTTGTTGTGGTCAGCTGTCCGCCAGCCGGAACCCCGGCGGCCATAAAGCCTTCAAAAAGCAGTGGGGTTAGATTGGCCCGTGCGGTATAAATGGCTGCCGTATGTGCCGCAGGCCCGGAGCCGATGATAATCACTTTTTCCATGCGAATCCTTTCCGTTAAAGTGCTGTCATTCTAATACAAAAAAAACGACTAAGCAATAAAATGTCTACTTTAGTCCATCCGGGGATTGATTTATTGCAGATAAATTTCTTGCAAGCTATGCGATTTCGTGTAAAATTATGTAAATTATAAATACAAGTAGGATTTTTAAATGTCTAAAGAAAATATAGGGCACACCTTTCATATTCCGGTTATGGGTACAGGGTTTACGATTGACAGCCCCCTCAAGGTTGCAAAGTACGGCATTTCTTCCGTTATCTCTCTGGTTGATGACACGCTGATCGAGCAAATGCGTAAATTTTATGCTGAAAAATTCGGTGAACCGTATGTCCCGATTGAGAAGACGGACCCGGACCGGCGCGCCCACAGAGTCACGGAATACCTGAATTTGTTGGATAAGCTCGTTAAGCGGCAGTTCGAAGACCTCCGCGATTCTGCCTTTGAAGTCGGCAGTGAGATTCATAAATATTATGAACTTCTTCCCGAAACTTCTGCTCTCAAGAAAATATATCTGCGTATGATGGCCTTACCGGAAGGCGCTGAAAAGGCGACCATTCAAAAAGAACTGCGCAACAAAATGCAGCCCGGCAGTATTGATGTCAATATCATGACTAAGCTTGATAAGCCGGTCTATGATGAAAATGGGCAGCCAGCCTACAACGAATTTTCTGAGGCGCTTGCTAATCTTCGCGGATATGCCGAAAGTTCGCTGAAGTCGGCCATTGTTTTTTCAGCCGGTTTAAATCAGAGGCTGTATACCTATGTTGAGCAATTCAAAGATTTCTATGCCGATGCGTCGGGTGAGATCAAAAAACGCATCGTCCTTAAGGTCAGCGACTTCCGATCATCCTTGATCCAGGGAAAAATTTTCGCAAAAAAAGGTTTGTGGGTTTCGGAATTCCGTGTGGAGTCCGGCTTAAACTGTGGCGGACACGCGTTTTCTTCCGGCGGTTATCTCATGGGGCCGATTCTGGAGGAGTTTAAGAGCCAGCGGGAAGAACTGTTTCAGCAACTCAAAAAATTGTATCAAGCTGCCCTTGAATCGAAAAATATGCCGCTTCCGGGGGTCATGCCCACATTCAATATCACCGCACAGGGCGGGATCGGTACGGCCGCAGAAGACAAATTTTTGCGTGAGAGCTATGATCTCTATTCAACCGGCTGGGGAACGCCGTTTCTGCTCTGCCCGCAAGCCACCAATGTGGATCATGAAACACTGCAAAAGTTGATCGCTGCCGAGGAAGATGATTTGTATATCAGCGACTCCTCTCCGCTGGGTATTCCCTTTAATAATTTACATGGCAGTTCTTCGGAAGAAGATAAACGCCGACGGATCAACGCCGGAACGCCTGGGGCGGCCTGCGTCAAAGCAACGCTGGCGTTCAACACGGAATTCGGAAAGCCGCTCTGCCCGGCGTCTGTTGTTTATCAGACTAAAAAGATCAAGGCGTTAAAACAGCTCAACTTGCCGGATGCGGAATTTAAACGACAATTTGATTTGATTACTGCCAAAGCGTGTATCTGCCATCAACTGGGAAACGGGGTTTTACAAAAATACGGCATTATTCCAGATAAGAGTCAGCCGGTTGCGGTCTGTCCCGGGCCGAATCTTGCCTATTTTTCAAAAGAAGTGACGCTGAAGGAAATGATAGATCATATTTACGGACGAATTTCGGTTCTCAACAGCAAACCGCGACCTAACCTGTTCATCAAGGAACTGGCTTTAAATATTGAGCATCTCAGCCATTATGTTCAGGAGATCGTTCCGCAGATGGATGTTAAACAGAAAAAATATGCGGAGCAGTTTTGCAAAAATTTAGATGATGGAATCCGGTATTACAGTGTTCTATTCGATGACACATGTGAATCCGCCCAGATTTTCGGAGAGAACGCGGTGAAACAACTCGAGGAACTTCAAACCCACCTGGAAAACTTCATGACACAGTATCAGTTGGCTTTCGCCGCTTCGTAATCTTGTTTCGCCATCCTTTAAAAACAGGACGGCGGGATGACCTTGCAGTCCCCTGATTTGACACAAATGATCTCTTTCAAAGGCGAGACTGGCCGTTTGGTGTAGGTGGCTTGGCAGGAATATCCTAGAATGGAAAAAGCCGGAAGCCCTATCAGTTCATAGCCCTGTGTCGCGGAATTGTAGCGGTATTCGTATCTCTCATTTGTCGATTCCGGTTCAATATTCAATGTAACAAAATTTTGCAGGCGAGTCTTGATGGTGGGGAGCTCTATAAGTCCATCCGGCGGATAAAATCCTCGTTTGATAAAATAGATGTCGTATGCGGCGATAATCAAACGCATATTATTCATAATCCGGCGCTCATAAGCCATACCCATTGTTTTGCGGTAACCAACAAGCGCTGCGGCTGCGATCGCTCCGATAATCACAACAGTGACCATGATTTCAATCAGGGTAAATGCTTTAGATGTTTTCTGCATGCCAGCCTCCTCGTTTGACCTTCAGCAATGTTCTCACTGGTTAGACTGAGCGCGGATCTCGTGGGATATCTTCATCGAGCAAAAATCCGGACCGCACATGGAACAGAATTCCGCCTGTTTTTTTTCTTCCTCCGGCAGGGCCTGATCGTGAAATGCTTCTGCTCTCTGGGAATCGATCGCCAATTTGAATTGATCGCGCCATTTAAAGTGAAACCTCGCGTCGGACATGGCGTCATCCCACTGTTTTGCCGTCGGATGCCCTTTGGCAAGATCGGCCGCGTGAGCGGCGATCTTATGCGCGATAATGCCCTCTTTCACATCGTCCCGGTCCGGCAGGCCCAGATGTTCTTTGGGAGTGACATAGCAGAGCATCGCTGTTCCCAGCCAGCCGATCATGGCAGCGCCAATGGCGGATGCGATATGATCATAGCCAGCCGCCACATCCAAAGGCAGAGGCCCCAGAGTATAAAAGGGCGCATCATGACACAGCTGAATTTGTTTTTCCATGTTTTCACGGATCTGGTTGAGCGGAACATGGCCCGGGCCTTCGATCATAACCTGAATGTCATGCTTCCATGCCGTCAATGTTAAGTCGCCCAATGTTTTGAGCTCCGCAAACTGTGCTTCGTCATTGGCATCGGCAATACTTCCGGGTCGCAGGCCGTCACCTAAAGAAATAGCCACGTCATATTCTTTAAGGATTTCACAAATGTCCTCGAAATGCGTATAAAGAAAATTTTCCTGATTGTGGAGCATGCACCATTTCGCTAAAATGGACCCGCCCCGTGAAACAATGCCGACTTTTCGTTTTGTTGTCATCGGAACATAATCGCGCAGAAGTCCGGCATGAATTGTGAAATAATCTACTCCCTGCTCGGCCTGCTCAATAATCGTTTCGCGATAAGCCTCCCAGGAGAGCTTTTCAATGCAGCCTCCCACCTTTTCAAGTGCCTGATAAATCGGGACCGTTCCGATCGGTACCGGGGCATTGCGCAGGATCCATTGGCGTGTTTCATTGATGTCGTTGCCGGTGGATAAATCCATCACGGTGTCCCCGCCCCAGCGGATGGACCACACCATTTTTTCAACTTCTTCCAGGATCGACGAGCGGATCGCAGAGTTCCCGATATTGGCATTGATCTTCACGTAAAAATTCCGTCCAATGATCATCGGCTCACATTCGGGGTGATTAATATTAACGGGAATGATCGCGCGGCCTTCCGCCACTTCCTTGCGGACAAACTCAGGATCCAGGCCTTCACGGATCGCGACAAATTCCATCTCCGGAGTCACTTGACCCTTGCGGGCATAATGAAGCTGGGTAATGTTTTTACCGTTGGAAGCTTTTCGAATCCGGTGCGAACCCTTGAAATCCTTCATGGTGGTCGCGGTTGGCGCTTCGGATTCGATCACATCGGGGTTCTGGGAAATCCATGCGTTGCGGATTTTTGCTATTCCCCTGGAAATATCAACGGTCATCTGAGGATCGGCAAACGGACCGGAAACATCATAGAGTTCCAGCGGGTCTTTTCGGACCTCCAAAGAGACCTTTCGATAGGGCACGCGAAGATTTGGATAAAGGGTTCCGTTATGAAAGGATTTCTCAATCCCTGACGGGAAATCAAAATTAAGATCCAGAAAATTACAACCATTTTGGCTCATCATGTATTCCTTATTGACGAAAAAGAGTTTGAAGCATTATAGTATAGCTTGCAGGCCAAAGCAAGCTTAACAATGGGAGGTTTCCTATGGATGTTTACTTAAAGCAGATAGAAATTGGCCCCATGCAAAATTTTCAGTATTTCGTTGGATGCGCGAAAACACGCATGGTTGCTGTCGTTGATCCGGCTTGGGACATGGTCCGGTTGCTGGAAGAGGCTGAGAAAGATGATCTGCAAATTGCTATGATCCTTTTGACGCATGGCCATCCCGATCATATGGAAGGCGCGGCTGGACTTTCCAAACGGCTCGATATCCCCGCGTACATTTCAAAGAACGAAGCCCCGTTTTACATGCCGCATCTTCAAAAGCTGCATCTGCTTTCTGACGGTGAAAAAATTCTGGTTGGAAGGATTGAGATTGATTGTCTCTCCACTCCTGGCCACACGCCAGGCGGCATGTGCTTTCAGGCCGGCAATTTCCTGATCACCGGAGACACCCTTTTTATTAATGGGTGCGGGCGATGCGACCTTCCCGGCGGCGATCCCGAACAAATGTATGAAACCCTGTATCACATTATTAAAAAACTCCCGGATGAGCTGATCGTTTGCCCCGGGCACAGCTACGGCCCGGCGGCATCCGCAAGCTTAGGGGAACAAAAGCAGACAAATCCGTATCTCACCTGTGGCGACAGAAAAGATTTCCTTGAACGCCGAATGGGATGTTAGGGTTGCTTGAAGCCTTTAAACAGCACTTTCTGATAGATCCAGCTGTAGAGTTTAAACGGCAGGTATTCACGCAGGGCGATCTGCAAACGGCTTTCCAGCTCCGGAATATAGCGCAAGGTCGGATTAGGGGTCTTGATCACCCGTTCAATCAGCGCCGGAATATCTTCAGGGTCGCGGTAATTGTCTTCTAAACGCTCAGCGATCATTGTTTTCAAAAAATGAGAACGGGCAAAATAAGGACTTTCTTCATTATCAAAATTGGCGGCAACCTGCTGATTGTCTCCGAAAATTTTTGTTTTATAGGCCCCCGGCTCGATCAGAACAACGTGAATGCCGAACGGTTTGAGCTCATGATATAAACTCTCTGAAAAACCTTCCAAGGCCCATTTGCTGGCATTATACGCGCCAAACGCAGGTGAACCGTACCGCCCGGAAACACTGGAAATATTGATGATTTGACCTGAGCCTTGCGGGCGCATCAGCGGAATAGCTGCCCGCGTGACATTTTGCACGCCGAAGAAATTCGTTTCCATCTGTTGGCGGATTTCGTCCTGGGTCAGATCCTCGAAATAACCGCCGATGGCATAACCGGCATTATTCACCAGCACATCCAAATGGCCGTGATCAGCTCCGATTTCGTTTATGACAGGTTCAATGGAAGCGAGATCACAGACATCCATTTTAAAAATTTTTGCATCTGCCTTGCGCTCTTTAAGCTCATTGATCAGGGCGCCTTGCTTGTTCAGATTGCGCATCGTCGCATAGACATGGTGTCCCCGGGAGGCTAAACGCGCAGCGGCCAGAAGCCCGAACCCGCTGGAGCAACCGGTAATTAGAATGGCTTTGGACTGTTTTGATTTCATAGAAATGAATGCGTTATTGAATGCTTTTCTGAATAAGCCAGCAATCCAAAAGCGTGACATTGATCATCGCCTCGATCACTGGAACAATCCGCGGGCATAAACACGGGTCATGCCGGCCGGTGACTTCAATATCCTGTGGCTTTCCTTCGCTGGTGACTGTTCTTTGACGTTGGGAAATGGAAGACGGCGGTTTAATGGCAACCCTCAAGAGGATGTCATCGCCGTCAGATATCCCTCCCAAAATTCCACCAGCGTGGTTGGTTTCGGTGACAATGGTTCCGTTTTTCTCAATAAACGCATCATTGTGCTCTGACCCGCGCATCTGTGAAGCAGCAAATCCTTGGCCGAATTCAAGCGCCTTAACCGTCGCGATCGAAAAGATGGCCTGTGCTAGGCGTGCGTTCAGTTTGTCGAAAATCGGGTCGCCTAATCCCGCCGGACATCCCCGCACAATCGCTTCGACAACGCCGCCGACTGAATCGCCCTGTGTTTTTGCTTTTTCGATATATTGAATCATCTCCTGGGCAGCCGCTGGATCACAGGTCCGCACCGGATTTTGCTCAATCAATTTCAGATCAACCGTTTTTGCTTGGATCGGTCCGATTGATTTTGTATAGGCAATTGTCTGAATGCCGAGGGCCGCAAGAATTTTTTTCGCGACCGCACCTGCGGCAACACGGCAGGCGGTTTCACGCCCGGAAGAACGTCCCCCTCCGCGATAGTCACGGATACCGTATTTCGCGGTATAGGTGAAGTCAGCGTGTCCCGGACGGAACACGTCTTTTAAATGACTGTAATCTTTGGATTCCTGATTTGAATTTCGGATCAGAATGGCCAATGGGGTTCCGGTTGTTTTTCCTTCAAAAACACCGGATAAAATTTCAGCTTGATCAGCTTCTTTACGGGGAGTCGTGACTGAACTTTGTCCCGGTTTACGGCGGTCCAGTTCTTTTTGAATATCAACTTCGGAAATCTCAATGTTAGGCGGAACGCCATCTAACACAACACCGATAGCGGCCCCATGGCTTTCGCCAAAGGTGGTCATGCGAAAAAGTTGTCCGAATGTGTTGCCAGCCATGGTTACTTTCTATGCCAGCCAAGGTCGTTCGGCTGCCAGATGTTTTTCATAAGAACTGATCTTGTCCGAAAACTGCAATGTCCAACCGATGTGATCCAGTCCCTTCAACAAACAATCTTTGGCGAAGGCGTTAATTTCGAATGCGAATTTTTTTCCGCTTGGGCTGATGATCGTTTGACCCGGTAGATCCGCCGCAATCTGCGTTCCCGGGGAGCTCAAGATTTCTTGAAACAGGCTGTCCACTGAATCACTGTTTAATCGTACCAGAAGAATCCCGTTCTTTAAACTGTTATTGTAAAAAATATCGGCAAAGCTCGGGGCGACAATGACACGGAATCCATAATCCGCCAAAGCCCAGGGAGCATGCTCGCGGGAAGATCCGCAACCGAAATTATCTCGAGCCAAGAGCACCGTTGCCTGCGCATAAGGTTTTTGGTTTAACACAAAATCAGGATTGGGTTGTGTACCGTCATAATCCGTGAACCGCAGTTCATGGAATAAGTGTTTTCCAAAACCGGTTCTTTCAATTTTTTTCAGAAACTGCTTCGGAATGATCATATCCGTGTCGACATTGCTTCGGTCCAGCGGAGCAGCAATTCCGGTATGAGTCGTAAATGGTTGCATATTTTATCCTTTTGCTTGGAAAATGGAATATGGAGTATCGACAATAGAAAAACCAAAAATCCCTAATATGGATTTCTGATTTTTGTCGGCCAGCCTCCACTTTCTATTTTTTATTTTTTTTACAAGTACTTACGTACATCCGCCAGTTTTCCCTCGATGGCGGCAGCAGCGGCCATGATCGGGCTGACCAAATGCGTCCGTCCGCCGGGCCCCTGACGGCCTTCAAAATTCCGGTTGCTGGTTGAGGCGCAGCGTTCCCCCGTGGCCAGCTGATCGTTATTCATCGCCAGGCACATCGAGCAGCCCGCATAGCGCCATTCAAATCCAGCATCCGTAAAAATTTTCGCCAGGCCCTCTTCTTCTGCCTGTTTGCGGACCCGCGCGGAACCAGGCACCATTAAGGCCCGAATGCCCGGCTTCACTTTTTTGTCTTTCAAAATTTTTGCAGCTGCGCGGAAATCCTCGATCCGGCCATTGGTGCAGGAACCGATAAAGACCGTATCGATCTTGATATCCGTCATGTTCATTCCGCCGGTCAGGCCCATATATCGCAGAGCGTTTTTACAGGAGGTCTGCTCGGTCTTGTTTTGATAATCTTCCGGACGCGGAACACTGGCGTCAATGGAAGTGACCTGTCCGGGACTGGTCCCCCAGGTCACTTGCGGAGCAATACCGTCCGCGCTGAATTCATAAACTTTATCAAATTTGGCGTCAGCATCCGACGCCAGGCCTTTCCAATAGGCAACCGCCTTTTGCCATTGATCGCCTTTGGGCGCGAATTCTTTCCCCTTTAAATATTCAAAGGTGATGTCGTCCGGCGCGATCATTCCTGCGCGCGCACCGGCCTCAATGCTCATGTTGCAAACCGTCATGCGGCCTTCCATGGAAAGGCTGCGGATCGCGGAACCGGCATATTCGATCACATACCCGGTTGCTCCGGCGGTGCCGATTTGCCCGATGATGTATAAAATAATATCCTTCGCCGTCACGCCTTTTTGAAGTTTTCCGTCAACCTTGATCAGCATGGATTTTGATTTATTTTGCTGCAGCGTCTGTGTTGCCAAAACATGCTCAACTTCAGAGGTGCCGATCCCGAACGCTAATGCCCCGAACGCGCCATGTGTGGCTGTGTGTGAATCACCGCAGACAATTGTCATCCCGGGCTGGGTCACCCCATGCTCCGGCCCGATAATGTGCACGACCCCCTGATTTTCGCTCTGAAAATCATAGAGTTCAATTTTGAATTCCCGGCAGTTTTTTGCCAAGGTCTCGATCTGTATTTTGGACATGCCGGTCACCGTAGTGGGATCTTTTGTATCCGTCGGAACATTGTGATCCATGGTGGCTAGCGTCTTTTGCGGGCAGCGGGCGCTCCGGTGAGTGAGGCGCAGTCCTTCAAAGGCCTGCGGGCTTGTCACTTCATGGATCAAATGGCGATCGATATAGATCAAGGACGTATCGTCCTGGCTTTCCCGCACCAAATGATCGTTCCAAATTTTGTCATATAATGTTTTTGCCATGTTTCCCAAATCCCTTTCAAAATCTATGAGGATGTTAAAAGTTTGCGCAAAACCGTGTGCAGTATACCACCGTTTCTAAAATAGTCAATTTCAACGGGCGTGTCTAAACGGCAGATCACGGAGAAATGCAGGAGATTTCCGTTGGTTTGAGTTGCGGAAACCGCGATGTTTTTTCGTGGCTTCAGGGCTTCATCAATTCCGGAAAAGTCGAAGATTTCTTCACCGGTCAGTCCCAGGGTCTCGGCGGTTTCACCGGACTTGAACTGCAGCGGTAGAATCCCCATTCCGGCCAGGTTAGAGCGGTGAATGCGTTCAAAACTTTCCGCGATCACAGCCCGGACGCCTAAAAGAGCCGCTCCCTTTGCCGCCCAATCGCGGCTGGAACCGGTGCCGTATTCTTTGCCGGCTAAAATGATCAACGGCGTGCCATCCGTCTTATAATGTTCGGCCGCATCATAGATGCTCATCTTTTCGTCCGCTGGAAAATACATGGTCCATGATCCTTCGGTTCCTGGAGCAATCTGATTGCGGAGCCGAATGTTGGCAAAGGTGCCGCGTGTCATGACTCGGTCATTTCCCCGCCGTGAACCATAAGAATTAAAATCTTTCGGCTCAACCCCCTGCTCGATCAAATATTTTCCTGCCGGGCTGTAGGCGGCAATGGAACCGGCCGGTGAAATATGATCGGTGGTGATCGAATCGCCCACCTTCACCAGCGTTCTGGCTTGCAGAATCGGCTTGATCGGTCCGGTGAAAGCTTCCATCTGTTCAAAAAACGGCGGCTGCTGAATATAGGTGCTGTGGTTGTCCCAGGGAAAAAGCGGGTCATTTTTCGCTTCAATGGCGGTCCACTCTGGACTTCCCTGATCAATGTTGGCATAACGTTTTCGAAACGCCTGTTCGGTGACATAGGCATTGATGACAACTTCAATTTCTTCAGGAGTCGGCCAAAGATCCACGAAATAGACTGCCTTGCCTTCAGCATCATGGCCGATCGGATCATGTTCAAAATTAATATCCACCGTTCCGGCCAGGGCATAGGCAATGACCAGGGGCGGCGAGGCCAGATAATTCGCCTTTGTCAGCGCATGGATGCGGCCTTCAAAATTTCGGTTTCCGCTTAAGACGCTGGCCACAATCAGCTGCTGTTCTTGTACGGCGTGAGTGATCTCATCGTTCAAAGGGCCGCTGTTGCCGATGCAGGTCGCGCAGCCATATCCAATGATATGAAACCCGAGCTGCTCTAAAAAGGGCAGCAGGCAGGAATTTTCCAGATATTCCGAAACAACTTGTGATCCCGGCGCCAAACTTGTTTTGACGTAAGACGGAACTTTAAGACCGTGCTCAACGGCTTTTTTGGCGAGCAATCCGGCACAGACCATGACTGATGGATTGGATGTATTGGTACAGGACGTGATCGATGCGATCACAACACTGCCGTGGCGCAACGTCTCTCCCGAAGGCAGAACGCCTTTTTTCTGAAGGCTGTCCTGATTTAAACCAAACCCGTTTTTTCCTAAAGGTGCGGGCAGGGATTGACGAAAGGCTTGTTTCATGTCCTTAAGGTTGACGCGGTCTTGCGGGCGTTTCGGGCCGGCCAGGCACGGTTCAACGCTTGAGAGATCCAAATGGATCATGTCGGAATATTCAACGTGATCGGCCGCCGCGTCACTATAAAACATGTCCTGATGCTTCATATACTGCGTAATCAGGTCAATGTGCTTGGGGTCGCGCCCGGTCATGGCATAATATTCCAGCGTGACAAGATCGATCGGGAAAATACCGATCGTCGCGCCATATTCCGGAGCCATGTTGGAGATGGTGGCCCGGTCCGGAAGGCTGAGATGTTCAATCCCGTTACCGAAAAATTCCACAAACTTCCCAACCACACCTTTTTTGCGCAGGATTTCAACGATGGTCAATACCAGATCCGTGGCGGTTACCCCGTCCTTTAAACAGCCGCTTAGCCGGACTCCGACGACTTCCGGCAAAAGCATGCTGATGGGTTCTCCCAGCATCACCGCTTCTGCTTCAATTCCGCCGACGCCCCAGCCGGCAATGCCTAATCCATTGATCATGGTAGTATGGCTGTCGGTTCCCACTAAACTGTCGGGAAAGATCAGGGTTTCACCGGGAAGACTGCTTTTTAAGATCCCTCCGGCTAAATATTCCAGGTTGATCTGATGGATAATTCCGGTTCCCGGCGGGACAACGGAGAAATTTTTAAACGCGTTTTGCCCCCATTTTAGAAATTCATATCGTTCCTGGTTGCGGGCAAATTCTTTTTCTATGTTGATCCCCAGGGCTTCGGCACAGGCATAGACATCAACCTGCACGGAATGGTCGATCACCAGGTCACAGCGGACCTGAGGATTGATTTTTTGAATGTCGCCGCCTAAGGCCTTCATGGCCGAACGCATGGCAGCCAGGTCCACCACGCAGGGGACTCCGGTAAAATCCTGCAAAATGACACGACCCGGCTTAAAGGCGATCTCAACCGGTTGAAGCTGTTGGGGAGCCCAATTTGAAATATTTTTAATGTCCTCAAGGGTGACGGAAAACCCGTCGAAATTCCGCAGCGCGCTTTCTAAAAGAATTTTAATGGAAAAAGGCAATCGTTTGGGATCTTTAAAGCCGAGCTTTGCAATATCAGAAATCTTATAATAGGAAAAATCCCCGTATTGTGTTTTCAATATGGTTCGATGGATCGCAGCGGTCATGAAAACTCCAAGATTAAAATTTTTTAAAGTTAGGGTATTATATAGAAAGTTTGAAAAGGCGTCAACTTTAACCCCACTTTTCCTCGGAGGGAATCTTGCAAACAGGTCTTTTAAAGACTACAATATATCCTTAAATTGAAATCGCCGTTCATTGAACGAGCTTGAAAGGATTTAGATGTGAATCATTTAATCAAAATAAACCGCCAGAGAATCAACCAGGACTTGCGTGATCCGGATCAAAGGAAGTTTTTTTCCCCTGCGTGCTACGCGCTTTATGAAAGTGCGGTTCCGGCGATTCTTCAATATGCTCAGGGCAAGTTTATTGATATTGGCTGTGGCGACATGCCCTTTCAGAAGTTTATTCTTGGAAAAGTTGAAAAATATGATTCGATTGATATAGAAAGGCGGGTTCCAGAAGTTAAATATGTTGGCGATATTCAGAACATGGATATGCTTGAAAGCCAGACCTATGATAGCGCCCTGTGCCTCGAAGTTCTTGAACATGTTCAAAATCCGTTGAAAGCACTTACGGAAATATCGCGTATTCTGAAAAAAGAGGGCTATTTGATTCTGTCCCTCCCCCATTTAAGCCGTTTGCACGAAGAGCCCCATGATTATTATCGTTATACAAAATATGGGCTTCAATTTTTGTTGCAAGAGGCTGGATTTCGTATTTTGTCCATTCGCCCGCAAGGAGGGCTTTTTTGTTTCTTGGGACACCAAAGTGCAACACTTTTTTTATGCCCTGTCTGGCACATCCCCATTCTTAAGGATATTCTTTTTTTCTTGAATAAATAGCTAAATGTCAGACTGAGCTTTTTTCTGGATCAGATTTTGGACAAAAATAAGATTTTTGCTTGTGGATATACTGCCGTCGCGCAGAAGATTTAAATTTATCTGATGATGCCGTGCGTTATGTTCCTGAAGGTATTGCCTCCAATGCTACGAAGCATCGTTTGTAACGCGGAGATTTTTGGGAATGGTGAAATGGAATTCGGCGCCTTGGCCGGGCTCAGATTCGATCCAAATACGTCCGCCATGGTTGTCGACAACCGCCTTAACAATGCTCAATCCGGCCCCGGTTCCCTCATATTGAGTGGAGGTGTGCAGCCGTTTGAACATTTCAAAAACCTCATCATGATATTCCTCAGGAATACCGATCCCGTTGTCTTTGACCCAAAACTCCCAGTCATCGGGAAGCTCAATGCATCCCACACGGACAACCGGGCTGCGGCTGTTGACCTTTGAAGAAAATTTGATGGCATTGTTGATGAGGTTCAAAAAGGCCTCCCCCATTTTGATTCGATCACAGACAATGAGCGGCAGATCATTCTCGATTTGAAAGTCCACCTGATTCTCTTCTATGCTGTATTCCAAACGTTCCCGAATCACATTGACCAGATTGTGAATGTCCACTTCTTCATACGGGTTGCGGACCCGTGATATGCGGCTTAACGTGAGCAGATCAGAGATCAGTTCCTGCATGCGGTCGGCGCTTCGAATGGCCCCATCCAAACACCGGCGGCCCCGTTCGTCAAATTGTTCATAATAGGAGTGCTTAAGATAATCGGTATAGCCGATAATTCCCAAAAGCGGCGAGCGCAGGTCATGGCTGACGGTATGGACAAAGCTGTCCAGCTCCTTGTTGATTTTTTCCAGATCAGACCGTTGTTCTTCGGTAATGCGCAAAGATTCCGCCAATTGGTTGCTTTTCTGATTCAGCTGATTTGTGAACTCCAGTAATTTTCCGGTCATGACATTGAAGGCCGTACTGACCTCGCCGATCTCATCGGCGCTGAGGCGTTTCAACTTGATTAAAAAATTTCCGTCTCCGACGGCTTGGGCCGCCCGATTTAAACTTCTTAACGGAACCACAATGCTTTGGATGATCGCGTAGGCAATGATCAAGCTGATGAACAAGCTGATGGAAAAGCTGATCCAAAGGACCCGTCGAGCAATTAATTCTTCCTGCTTAGCACTCTTCAGTGAATTTCTGGAGAATTGCTCAATGTCGCTCATGAACATTTTTAATTCTTCACCCAGACGGCCGGAGCCTTTTTCGATCTTACGGATGTCCTCAAAGGAAAGCTCAAACTTCTCGTCAGTGACAGAATTCAGGATGGTGGACAACAGCTGATCATACAGAATATGGCGTTTTTCGATTTCAATCAGGATCCTTTGGGCAACCTCAAGGTCCTTACGTTTTGTTTTGAATGGTGTCTTTTCGATCCCCTCCTGAATGGTTTTTTTCGCCTCCAGGATGTTGTGCGCGGACTCTTGCGAAAATTTTTCGAAACCGGCCTGGAGTACTTTGGTATGGTCCAGTAGATAAAGCCGGCGGGCGGGTGTGACATTTTCAAAGGCAAGCTCTTCGGAGATCCGCAGAAGGCGTTCAAAAAGCACCGCCTTTTCCAGCTGACGTTCCGTGACAGCCGTCATGGTCTCGGTCAGAAAAATATCCCGTTCAACCACGACCCGCAGTTCATGATTGATCTTGGAAAGCTGCGACAGCCCGATAAAGGTATTACCGGCCAGGATCAACAGGAGAAATAATATAAATAGCGAGATTTTGTTTGAAATGCGCATTCGTTTGAACCTCATTGGCAGTATATCATTTGAAATATGCTTGGTGAACAAGTTTCTAAAGTTTAACATTCTCTTGAAAAAAGGAAAGACCGCCAGTAAGATAAGATAACGCACAAGGAGTCCCATGAGAATCACATTATTGAATCCGTCGTTCGGCGAAAACTTCGTCAGGGTTGCCCGCTGGGCCGCGAAATCCCGCGGACGGGTTCAGCGCCATCCGGAATATCTTTTGACGGCCGCGCAGATCCTGATCGATCAAGGGCATGAGGTCTGTTTTATTGAAGCGGCCGCCCGCAATTTTTCTCCGACGGAAACGCTGGCCGCCTGCGAAGAGGCCGCCCCGCAGCTGATCGTGATTCATGCGACGACCCCTTCGATCTATTCGGATATTGAGCTTGCCCGTCAGCTGAAAGAGCGTCTCGGCTGCCGCATGGCGTTCGTCGGGCAGCACGTGACGGCCGAAACCGAGAACACATTTCAAATCGCCCGCGGCGCTGTAGATTACATTTGTCGTCGAGAATATGACGAAACGCTGCGCGACCTGGCCGATGGTCGGGAACCAAGAACCATTTTGGGGTTAAGCTGGATCGAAGGCGGAGTCAGTGTTCATAACCCTGAGCGTCCCCCCTTGGATGTTTGCCAGCTGCCCTTTCCGGCTTGGCAGTTGATCCAGCCGGAGTGGTACCCCGATGCCGGAAAAAAATTTCCTTTTTTAACATTGATGACCGGACGGGGCTGCAATAACGCCTGCTCCTTCTGCCGTGACCCTCAGCTGATGTACGGGCATTGCCTTCGTAATCGGCGGCCTCAGCAGGTGGTTGATGAAATGGAATACGATCTTCAAGTTCATCCGCAGATCCGTGAGATCATGTTTGAGACCGACACCTTTGCGGCGGATACGGTACAGGCGACCGCGGTCTGCGAAGAGATCATCCGCCGGGGATTAAACAAGCGCATCTCCTGGTCCTGTAATACCCGCGTGAATACCGACCTGAATCTGCTGCCGCTGATGAAAGAAGCCGGCTGCCGGATGCTGATGACCGGATTTGAGTTCGGATATGATGAGGCCTTTAAGGCCGTACACAAAGGGTATGTCAGCACGGACATGGCCCGCGCGTTTGCTCGGGAAGCGCACCGGCACGGATTTACCGTCCATGGATGTTTTATGATCGGCGCCCCCGGCGAGACCCGGGAAACGGCACGCCGGACCATTGACTTTGCCAAGTCCCTCCCGCTGGATACCATTCAGGTCACCGGCATTGCGGTCTATCCCGGTACGGTGCTCTACGAGTGGGCGAAAGACCACGGGTTTATCCATGTCAAAGATTGGACCGAATGGCTGACCCCCGAAGGAGAACAGCGAACTATTGTCAGCTACCCGCAGCTTTCGGCGGAGGAAATCGATGAACTGATCGACGTGGGGTTAAAAGAATTTTACTTGAGGCCGACACAGATCTGGCGCATGCTCATTTCCATCCGCAGCATTGGGGATCTGCTAAGAAAGCTCTATGGCTTTAAGGCTTTTCTGAATTATTTCCGGGAGAAAATCTCCAAACGCTCCAAAAACAAAAAATCGGGCTAAGACGTTTTGGAATGGACGTTCGCGATGTAGTCATTCGCGTTAAATTTCCGGCGGCAGCCTTTGTTATTTATGTAACGGATTTTTACAAAATTGCCGCCGAATTTAAATTCACCATATCAACGATAGGAAACCCGCACGCGGTATGTTAGGACCGTTTCCCCGTCCTTGGCCACCGGAACCTCAAAGCTGATGCCTTGGGCGCTTTCCTTGGTGTAGGGATGCGAGGACTTCGTGATCGTCCATTCTCCGGAAACCGGCTCCAGCACGGTCACCACAACATCTTCTTCTTTGTGGTTGCGGATCTTGATCTCCCATTCCGATTCGATCGCATAAGCCCCGAGATTCTGGTAATCCATCTGTTTGCGCTCGGCGATAATATCAAAGGCCTTGCCGACCTTCAGCCGCACCAGTTCATCCTTAGGCGTATGATCAATCCGGTCTTCTCCGATAAACTGCAGGCTCCCCTTAACATCCGCCTTATATAATCGGATAATCCCGGCGGGTAACGGCATGCCCAGAGCATTTTCCTTGGAGTTTTTAAACTCAATAAAAACCTCCACCGGCACCTTGAAATCCTGCTGCCCCATGTAGCTGTTGTAAAAATAATTCTGATTACCCTGAACAATAAACTTTTTGGACAACGGGATCCCGGATTTGCTCAACAAACTGACCTGTTTGGTCTGATTGTCTTTCAGTGTTGTCCGGCGCTGAAGATCGTAAATGTGATATTCAAAAAACGCCTGTTCCACAAACTGTTCTGAGCTTTTTGACATGGCGGAAGCGCCGGTCATTTCCATATCATAAAGAACCCGGTTGCTATCCTGCGCCCGGTTGACGTCCCCGGCCACCAGCTTGAGCTGCGCGTTGGTGTATTCGGTGCCGCTCTTGTTATCCACCGTGACCCAGCCGTTCAAGGAACCCGCGCTATCCTTATCATCAACGGTTAACACATAATCCGCTTTCCAGGTCAAGTTGGTGGTCAAATACGAAACCTTGAGCTGATGCGCAGCTGTCGAATCATTGGCATACAACCAGGTCAGCGTCGGCTTGGCGATCAGATTCTCCGGGATTTTGGGCAGAATTTGATATCCGGGATGTCCTAAATAAATATCATCCCCGACTTTATAGATTTGCCCATTGTTATTGCTTAAAAGGGTTGCCTTGACCTTGGTTTCAGTTCCCTGATAGGGATTGCGGTCAAGGAGTGTAATCTCTTTGCCCACGTATTTATCCAGCAGTTTGTTGGCATTCATTAGGTCATACTCATAGTTTTGTTCAAGCACAGCAAATGCATCCGGCATGTTCACCGATTCCACATGCACCGTCACTGGGTTGATGTACTGCGCCACATCCATGAAGCGGAGTTCCCCGTCGCCCTTCGGAAGTTTGACCTCCCGGGTATCCTTGATCAAGGCAACGTTGGAATTGTAAACCGTGACCTCGACATTTTTTTGATCATCCAGGGTTGAAACTTGAGCGTCCTGAGAACAGGCCAAAGTAGCAAAACTCCCTAACATTGCACAACTCGCCACTCCGATTAATAACCGTTTTACATTCATATCTACCCCCTCCCTTTCGATTGCGAACATATTTATGCTATCACGAACCGGATTGTGTGGATAGCGTTCATGGGAAAATTTGTGTCCTCTCTAAATTTGCCCCCGGCTGATTTACTCCTCCCCAGTTAACTCTGCGGAACAAAATTATAGGGGGAGTAAATCAACCCGCTGGGGGTTTATCCGCTACGCACCTATCAGCGGCGATAGATGCGTAGCGGATAAAAAAAGCCGGCTTTTCACAAATCTGAAAAGCCGGCGTTCATTCAATTCTAGAACATCAGAGCCATATTTCTATTCCGCATTTTTAAACCCGTAACCGGTGGTATAGGTTTCCGGAACGAGCGTTTGCGCTTTTTGCACCAGATCAATGAGTTCCGCACGGTATCCCCATTCATCCTTGCCCTGAGCAGCACGGGCGCGTTTGAGTACATCTTCAAACGAGGCGTTGCCTTTATGTTTCGAATTTTTCAAAAGCATGCCGAATTCAGCCACGGCCGAGGAAAATTGGAAATCCTCGCTTGGTGATTCCGTGATCTGAGCGGTAGTCACGGATTGAGAGATTAATTTGCTGATTTCTTCATCCGGCTTTTTGTAACGGAGTTTTACTGTCATCACCTCATCGGAATATCCGATTTCAGGCTTGGCCTGTGGGACCTGATATTTCAAGGCATCCACGCTTCCGCCCACATCCTCCTCACTGGAGGCCGGGATGATCTCATAAAGCGCGGTCACCGTATGCCCGGCGCCTAATTCACCGGCATCTTTGGTATCATCATTAAAATCCTCTTTGGCCAGCATGCGGTTTTCATAACCGATCAAACGGTAGGCCTTCACCTGAGAAGGATTGAATTCGATCTGAAGCTTGACATCCTTGGCAATTGTGAACAAGGTTGAGCCGAGCTCACGGACCAATACTTTTTTGGCCTCACGCTCGGTATCAATGTAGTAATAATTTCCATTGCCTTTGTCGGCCAGTTTTTCCATTTTGGAATCTTTATAATTGCCCATTCCGAATCCAAGCACGGTCAAAAAGATCCCTTGTTTACGTTTTTCCTCGATAATCTTAACCAATTCGCTGTCATTGCTGACCCCGATATTAAAATCCCCGTCAGTGGCCAGGATTACCCGGTTGTTCCCGCCTTTGATCAAGTTTTTGGCAGCCAGCTCATAAGCGGTCAAGATCCCCTGAGCACCGGCGGTACTCCCTCCGGCAGAGAGCTGATCAATGGCAGACATGATCCGCTGTTTATCGCTTCCGGAAACCGAATCCAAAAGGACCCCGGCATTCCCGGCATAGGTCACAATGGACACCATTTCTTCCGGCCGCAATTGCTGAACCAGCATTTTGAAACCAGTCTTTAAGAGCGGCAATTTGTTGGAATCTTCCATGGATCCGGAAACATCGATTAAAAAGACCAGATTGCTTTCCGGCAAGGTGTCTGCGGTTAAAGTTTTGCCTTGCAGGCCGATCTTGGCCAGCAAATGATCTGTTTTCCAGGGGGCTTTCCCTACCTCAATGTTCACTGAGAACGGATCTTCGCCTTTGGGCTGAGGATATGAGTAAACAAAATAATTCACCATTTCCTCAATACGGACTGCACCCACCGGCGGTGTCTGCTGAGAATTGAGCAAACGGCGAAGATTGGCGTAAGAAGCGGTATCCACATCGATCGAAAAGGTCGAGAGCGGATTTTCCGTGACTTTCAAAAATTCATTCTCGACCTGGTCATCATATTGCTCGGTGTTGAAATTATTTTCAACAGGGTACGGAAGAAGGGGTTCGTAATAAGCCACCCGGTCTCCGTCTTTCCCGGGGATCGCGATCATGGATGCCGTTGTTGTATAGGCAAACTCCTTGGCGGTTTCTGCGGTTTCTTTTGAACGTGCTCTAAAAAAGGTCTGATCGGATTTTGGGCTTTGGCTGCTGAGATTAATGGATGCGTCCCGAGCTACCTCATATTCTGATTTTAAATAGTTCGGCGCGTATTGCCGTTTGGTTTCCGCAGCTCCGGAAAGATCTTTTCTGCTTTTGAGCTTATCTTTTTCGTCTACAACCTGACTTGCGTGCCGGGCATCAGCAACCGTCCCTTTAACGGGATAGGCTGTTGTCTGTGAAACATCGCCTGGTAGGCCAGCAGTGATCATTCCTTTCACAGGATGAGATTGGGTGCCTCGCTTGAGATAATTTTGTACAACCAGCGGTGCTGAGACCATAATCAGGACCGCAACGGCGATCGTCGCACCCTTAGGTAAAAGTTGTTTGCGTTGCATGGCTTGACCCTCCTTCTTGAAGACTTCACGTTGAATTTTGAGTTCGACATCGGAAGAGGGGTTTTCATTTTGCCATGTGTGTAAATCGGAAGAGATTGCTTTTAACTGCGTATAATACTGACGGGCTTCTTCTGAGGAATCCAAGGCCGCCTCCACCAGGCGCGTTTCTTGCTCGGAAGTTTCGCCGTCAACATAAGCTGAGATCAAAGGTTTTAATTCATCAAAGTTCATAGGGATCCCTCCTTCCCAAAGAGCTCGGGATCATGACTGCTCAAATGGTTAGATAAAAATTCCCGCCCGCGATAGATCAGAATTTTGACATTATCTAAGCTGCATCCTAAAACCTGCGCGATATCCTTGTAGCTCAAATCCTGATATTCCCTTAATACAAGCGCTTCTTTCAGATTGACCGGCATCAGCTGCAGCGCGGTCTGAACCGCCAGCACCTTCTCTTTAAGGACCGCCTGTTCGGATTGAAGCGGCCCTTGATCAGGAAGTTGCCACTGTTCCTCTTCGCCTTGACCTTGATCGCGTTTGCGCCAAAGAGAGAGTGTGTGTCGTTGTTTTCTAAGGCAGGTCAAGCAGGCATTCCGGGTCACCGTGTACGCCCAAGTGGAAAACTTGGCGGTTGATTCAATCGTGTATTTTCGTGTCGCAATAGCCATAAAAACCTCACTGAGTGCGTCTTCTGCGTCTGCACGGTTGCCTAAAATGCGCCGCGCGAAGTTAAACAGCGGCAACTTGTAGCGGTTAAAAAGCTCCGTAAAGGACTCTTTTTGACCGCCGTAATACTCCCTGATAAGCTGTTCATCTGAACGTTGGTTCATGCATGAGCCTTTTTAACTTCCCTTTGTGCTTCTGTAACTTTAACCCCTCTTCCACTCATTTAAACGCGCGGCTGGCTGTTTTGTTACAGGATATTATAAAAAATCAGAAGAGGATCTGCGGTTTAATCGGTTCCGGCTCATTCGGAGCGTTAGTGCTCATATAAGCTAAAAAGCCGGCTAAAAAGAGAATACAGATACCGGAAATCACGGCAACTTTGATTAAAAGCGGAGTCATATCACGCATACCTTCTCCTTGTCATTATTTCGATTCGGGCTTATTTTTTTGATCTTTAGCCTCGCGGAACAGTTCACTTAATTCGAGATCCAGCTTTTGGCTGTCTGTTTTCACCTGTACCAAGTGAAGCATGGTGCGGAAGTAGCTGATGCATAACCAGGCAAAAGCAACAGACAAGATCAATACTCCAAGATCCGAAAACTGAAAACCATCGCGAAGAATAAAGAGCGCGACGCAGACGCATTGGATCGCGCACAAACTATCAACAACCAGCAATACATGTTTTGTTTTCATAACATTCTTTCATTCAGAATTTGATGTCCAGATCAATGCCCACCGGACAATGATCCGATCCCAGCATATCTTTGAGCATAAAAGCATGCGAGAGTTTTGGTGCCAGCTCCTGCGATACAAAAAAATAATCAATGCGCCAGCCCACATCCCGCTCGCGGGCCTTGGTCTTATAATCCCACCAACTGTAATGCCCCGGTTCATCAGGATGCTTTGCGCGAAAAGTATCAACATAGCCCTTTGAAATAAATTTAGAAACCCAGCCGCGCTCTTCCGGCAAAAAACCGGTGTTTTTCTCATTTTCCTTAGGGCGGGCCAGGTCAATGGCTTCATGCGCGGTATTGACATCACCGCAGCCTCGGGGTCGACGCCGATGATCTGGCAGTTCGGAATGCGCTTCTTCACCGCGCGGGCGACGCCGGTGATGGTGCCGCCGG
>JBBRHV010000028.1:0-22586 GCA_038222225.1 Candidatus Omnitrophota bacterium | reverse complement strand
AAGAACAAACAACGCAAACCGTATAATTGATTCAACAACGCGCGTTTATCGCTCTCCCGTGAGCCTCGCTTATGCCCAAATTCTTCATACCGGCTATCTCTCTTTAAGCTCCTTCTTCATAAAACTTTTTCCAGAATCTAAAGATTGGTCTTTAGTTTTGCCCAAGTTCCGCGGCCGACAACTCCATCAACGGTCAAACTATTCGCCTTCTGAAAAGCCTTAATGGCATCCTTGGTCTTGGCTCCGATCTTACCATCCAACGGCCCTTGATAAAAACCCGCTCTTTTAAGGGCCAACTGGACCTGATCCGGTGCTACGCCATCAACCCGAATAATGGCTTCCGATTCATTACTGTTCGACTGACTGTAGGATGCCGTTTGACTGCTTCTTCTTGAATCCGCATCATAAACATCTACCCTCCGGGAAACTTGACTGCGAATTTGCCTCACTTCATCCTTCAATTCCCCAATCTCTTGATCCTTTGCCTTCATTTCATTTTCCAAAAAAGCTATCCTGTTTTGCGCCATTTGACTATCAAGACGCGAAGACCGTCCTGCTGTTGCGCACCCGCTGACAAAAACCAAGAGTAAAATAAATGCCAATTTGTCTCTCATCCTACCCTCCCATAAATATAGTTACTTACTGATTTAAAGAAGCTTTCTTAAGCTCCTCCCACGTTCTCGAACCCACAACGCCATCACTTCTAAGCTTTTTTGACTCCTGGAACTCTTTAATGGCTTTCTCAGTCTGCGGCCCAATCTTTCCATCAATTTTTCCGTCATAAAAACCAACCTTCTTAAGCGCCAATTGGACCTCGCTGATCCTTTCCGCTGACTCAATACGAGAGCCAATAATTTTATCTTGCACCTCGATTTTATCTTTCGCAGACTGTTGTGGCTGCTGTCCACTGGACAGATTGACCTTCTGTTGAAAATCTTTAACACCAACCGATGCTGTCATGGTTTTCTTCCGTTCCGCCTTTTGCTCCTGGGGCTTGCTTTTATTCAGTTCAAAAAGCGTCTTCTGATCAACTTTTCCGGTAGCAGGAAGCTTGTATGTTTCCTGAAAATCCATAATAGCTGAACGCGTCTGCTTCCCTATCTTTCCATCTAACGGTCCAGAATAATATTTCAGATCCATCATGACCTTCTGAATATCCCTGACACGCGGGTTATACTCATCCACATTCCCAATCGTTTCCTTTTCCTGTTTCGAAAGATGATAATTCGCCATGCTTTTTTTAAAAAAATGACGCACCGGTGCCACGAATGCGAACAACAGCAAACCAATAATACAAACCTTTAATAAGGCTCTTATCATTTTTTCCTCCTTGTTTAACCTTCCAAGAAGACATAAAGCAATCCCTGTGCCAAGACACTGGTTCCGCTTGAAATATTTATAACATATTTATTTTCAATGCTTTAAATGATTTGAAATGAAAAAGAAAGACTGACCGAGAAAAAATACCTGTAAAAAATTTTTACTGATTGGAAAAACTCTTTGCATTCATCTTCTATTAGGATTCTTGAATCTGAACTATTTTTCTCAATCCTAACTTCTCGATACGGTCTTTGAGGGTCGGCCGGCTGATCCCTAACAGCCTTGCCGCTTTTGTTTGATTTCCTGCGGTTTGCTTCAAAACCTCTGCAATTAAAACCCCCTCTAACTGTTCAATCGTATCCGCATAAAATGAGCCCGAAGGAGCACTGCTTTGAATCTTGATCATCTCCCCGATCACCTTCTCAAATTCTTTCTTCATCGTATCCGACTTGGGCTGTTCTGAACCCGGCCCCTGAAGGAATAAATGGTCTGGCAACAAAACCCGTCCCTGTCCAAGCAAGACAGCCTTTTTGATAACATTCTCCAACTCCCTGACATTGCCCGGCCAACCGTGATGTCCTAACAGCTTCAGACCTTCTCCTGATGCCTGCTGCACATCTTTCCCAAACTCACGACTATATTCTTTTAAAAAATGATCGACCATTAACGGGATATCTTCTCTTCGTTCTCTCAAAGGCGGAATAGCAATGGTCATCGCATTCAAGCGGTAGAACAGATCTTCACGAAACTTTCCTTCAGCAACCAGCTGCTCCAAATCTTTATGCGTAGCCGTAATAAACCTTACGTTGACTTTGATGGGCCTGTTTCCGCCCAACCTCTCAAACGACTGATTTTCCAAAACCCTCAGGATCTTTGCCTGAATAGAAACAGACATATCCCCGATTTCATCTAAAAATAACGTGCCTCCGTCACACTGTTCGAGTTTTCCTATACGCTGAATTTTGGCATCCGTGAACGCACCCCGTTCATGACCGAAAAGCTCGCTCTCAAGCAGGGCATCAGGGATCGCCGCTGAGTTGATCACAACAAACGGCTTATCCTTACGCTTAGAATGAAAATAAATAGCCCGGGCGATCAACTCTTTCCCGACACCGCTCTCCCCCCTAAGCAAAATATTAACATTGCTCTCTGCCACTTGGCCGATCAGCTTATAAACTTTCTGCATCTCAATGGAATTTCCAATGATCCTGTCTCCTGTAAAACCTTCCGGACGCTCGTAGCCGACCTCCACGTTCATCAGCCGTGAAACTTCCAACGCTTTTTTCACCATTTCTTTCATTTCGGAAATATCAAACGGTTTGATAACATACTCATAGGCCCCGGCTTTCATGGCCTCGATCGCGGTATCAATCGTCCCGAACGCAGTCATCAGAATGATTGGGATCTTAGCATCCACCTGCCTTATTTCTGAGACCGCCTCAATGCCCGACATTCCCGGCATCCTGATGTCCATGATCACAAGCCCGGGCTTCTCCGCTCTAACCCTTTCAAGACCGTCTTCGGCATTGTGGGCCGTTGAAACCTGGTAGCCCTCTTGATTTAAAATTTTGGTAAATGATGACAAAATGTTCTTCTCATCATCGATGACTAAAATCTTATTCATCATTAAATCCTCTATAAAATTTCCTATACCGGTAGACTGATCACAATCGAGGCTCCGCCGCCCTCCTTGGAATCAACGCTGATCCGGCCTCGATGCGCTTCAATAATTCTGGACGTAATAAAAAGCCCTAACCCCGTTCCTTCCGGCTTGGTCGTAAAGAACGGATCAAAGATCTTTGCCTTGTTCAAAAAAGCAATGCCCTTTCCAGAATCTTGAAAAACGATGTTGGCCATTCCATGCTCCGCCAAAAGAGATATCTTCAAGGACCCTCCCTGAGGCATGGCCTCAACCGCATTAAGCATGATATTCAAGAACGCCCGACGCATTTGTTCCTTATCAATCTTAACAAGCGGGCATTGTGAATCAAAATAATCTTTTGAGATGACCACATTGCAGGCCTGCGCTTTGGGCATGATCAACATCACGGTTGCGTTTAAAACGCTCTTAATATCAAACACTTCAAATTTCGGCTCAGGCGGCCGCGAAAAATCCAAAAAATTCTTAACCGTCCGTTCCATGTGATGAAGATCTTCTTGAATGACCTGAAGGTCTTCCGTAGCCGCCTGGTTGTTCTCCATTTCCTTCTGCAACGTATACAGTCGCATGTTGATCGACGTAATCGGGTTCCTTATTTCATGAGCGATATTAGCCGCGATCTGCCCCAAGGAAGACAGCTGGGCATGGCGGATGAGCTGCTGATTAAATTTCTTAGAGATAAAAAAACCTCCGATCCCGCCCAAAAGAAGCGTGACGCATATCATCATCCAAATAAAAAAAATCATACGCGCGACATTCCTTTGCGAGACGAACTCTGACTGAGCGATCAAGGCCTCATTGGCAAGAATCAAATCTTCGCATCGTTGATACAAAACATTTGTGCTTTTTTTCATGTCATCCAACAGGATATGTGATCCCTCTTTGATTTGACCAGCCTGAAACAATCTGATCGCCTTATCTCTTTGCCCGTCATAGACGCTATAAAGCTTTAAAACATCCTCCAAAATAACCTTTTCATCCTCGGTCAATGCCGCCTGTTGAGCCTGTTGATACCATTGACCAAACTCTTTCTTTTTTTCCTCCAACGTTATAAGCCACTTGCGGTCCCCATCCAAAAAATAACTGGTCACATAACCTTTTTGGTGAAGTAAGGCCAGCTCCAGCTCTTCGGCAGCTTTAAGACTAGCGACATTTTCTTTAAGAATGGCCTGAGAAACACGCTGCAGGCTCTGCGTCGTAATATAAGCAAAGAGGCCGATCATGATGATCAAAACAACCATGACCGAAAAAAGAAGAACGATCCTGAGTTGAAAAGAAAATTTCATAAAAAATTTTCCTACTTATATTGATGCAAAAATTTGCACCATCAATATCGCATTCATTAGCTATTCAGTCAACGTAAAACATGTGTCGTCATGACGAACGGAGAAAGCTTAGAATTTCGTTCTCAACTCATAATAAAAAAATATGCGCTCTTAACCTTTCAAAACCGCGGGGATGTCTCATATAACAAGGCGGACAGCTCGGATTGCCAGTATTCCTTGGTATCGATATCCATGATCGTGAGCGCCCCGCCCCAACCGGCGCCGGTATCCAATGCCCAAATATTACAGAAATGCAACGGTTGAATGGATCCGAAGTGTTCGGTGGTCGTATGACCAATAAAAATATCATCATACCCGCCGTAGTGGAAATCCGGCTCGATCCGGTGCCTCTTTTCAGCTGAAAACAGCAACGACCGGTCCCAAACAAAAGTTCTCAGATTCTGCTCTGCCAACGGCCGGGCCGGATCAAATCCGCCGTGAACGCAGACCGTGTTCTCCAGCTTGATCCAGGCGTGTGCTGTTCTGAGAAAAAGCGCGTGCGCCGGCAGCATCCGTACTTCGTCGTAAGACTGCACGGTGTTGAGCCCTCCCTGGCCCAACCAGACCTCCTGACTCAGCCCTTTTTCTGCCCCCTGCAGCGCCCAAAGATCGTGGTTCCCGATCACATATTCACATTGCTGAATTCGAAGCAGTTCGTCAAAACACCGACGGACATCCGGATAGCCGTCACAGACATCGCCAAAACGATCAGCTGATCTTTTGAAAAATCAAAGACCGACCTCTCAAAAGATTGGCGCAAGGCTTTATGCGCCCCGTGAATATCGCCGATGACCAACCGTCTCATGGCAAACCTGCTTTAATATTTGACCGAGCACCCGTACGATTTTGTCTGCACCGTGGCAATGGCCTGCCCGCTCTTGGCCTCCGCGTAAGCGCTGGAAAGATAATTTTCCGCTTTCGGAATATCGGTCTGATCCGCGCTGGCAATGCTGTCGATCGCCCCCTGATAGATCAATGTTCCCTGCGGATCGATCAGGAACATATGCGGTGTCGTTTGCGCGCCATACAGGCGTCCAACCTCGCCGTTAGAATCGACCAGATAAGCTGTCGGAGCTGCTCCTTGTTCAGCGATTTTCTGATTCACCTCTTCGGCGCTGAAATGTCCCTGCTTTCCCGGCGCGGAAGAATTGATGGACAGCCAGACCACTCCGTCCGCTGTTAATGTTTTCTGAAGGCCCTGCATATTCTGACTGTCGTAATGTTTTCGGACAAACGGACAGTCATAATTCGTCCACTCCAAAACCACGTACTTGCCCTGAAAATCCGAAAGACGGTGTTCGGCCCCTTTGGTGTCGGTCAGCGTGAAATTCGGAGCTGGCTGTTCGACCTCCAAAGCCCAGAGCTCCGCCGCGCTGCCGCAAAAAACCAACGCCGCGATTACCAGCATGAGTTTAAATGTGTTCATTTCAAAACTCCTTTCTAAAAATACTGCTATTTTCTTGTTTCTCCCAACACGTCCAAAACCATCTGCGGAGTAATCACCTCCGGCAGAATCACCGGCTGAGGATCCGTTCCTGAATCCGCAGAATAATAAACATACAAAGGAATGCTATTACGGCCGTACCGGCTTAAGGCCTGGGTGATCTCCGCATCAAAATTTGTCCAGTCCGCTTTCATGGCCACCAGCCCCTCCTGGGAGAGCGCCGCCGTCACCCGGGGGTCATTCAAGGCGAACTGCTCATTGACCTGACAAGTCAGGCACCAGGCCGCGGTGAAATCCAGAAACACAGCCTTGCCCTGAGCCAGCGATTCATTCAAAAGCGTTTTCGAATACGGCTGCCACCGTTGCTGCCCTTCGGTCTGCGGAACCGCCAGCGGTTCAGAAGGCGTTCTCATCCCGCCGGAGACAACAAACACAACACAACCAATCGCAGCCGGCAATACCGCCCAAACGGTTTTTTTCCAGCGCCGCTGAGACGGCCCGCCGGCGCTCACAAGCCACAGACTTAACGCGCAAAACAGAAGAAAAAAATACAATCCCGTCAAAGCATCCAAACCCTTCTGACGGCCAAAGATCCAGGCCAGCCAGATCACCACACCCAACAGCACAAACCCAAAAAATTTCTTTAACCGGTCCATCCACTGCCCGGGTTTGGGAACAAACCGCAAGAGCTGCGGAAAACGCGCCAACAACAAATACGGCGCAGACATCCCCATCCCCAGCGCGGTAAAAATCAAGAATGCCAAATAAAACGGCTGTACCAGCGCGAACCCCAAGGCCGCTCCCATAAACGGCGCGGTACACGGCGTCGCGCAAAGGGTCGTCACCAGCCCCTGAAAAAAGGCCTGCGAGCGGCCCTGCCCGGACAAAAACGAATTCCCCAAACGCGCCGCGCCCTGTCCTACATCAAAAAATCCCCACAACTGAAATGCTAAAAATAAAAATAACAACGCCAACGCAACGATCACCGCCGGATTCTGCAATTGAAATCCCCATCCAGCCTGAACGCCGACAGCCTTCAAAACAAAGAGCGCTCCCGCCAAAACCCAAAACATGACCAGCACCCCTAGGGTAAACAAAAGCCCCTGCTGCCAAAGTTTGGCGCGGGACTCATTGGCATGTTCGATCAGACTCAAAATTTTAATGGACAAAACCGGCAGCACACACGGCAGCAAATTCAGGATCAGCCCGCCGATAAACGCAAACAACAAAGACAATCCGATGGTCATGGCTCCTGCGCCGGGCAACGCCACCGCGCCCGGTTCCGGCGAAGAAGGACCTTTCCCGATCACGGTTTTAATATGGTAGGCCGCTGTCCTAGGGGCTTTTCCCTGAAAGTCTAAAACCAAAACCCCTTCTATTTCAGACTGTTCATCGACAGAAAAAAGATCTGATGCCGAAATGGATAATTTGTACATTCCATTCTCACGGGTCAACGGCTGGACCGCGGCATGCTCAACGATCTTTTCACTGAACGGAAAAAAATAAGCGCCGGCCGGCTCCCCTCCTTGCTTGGAAAGCGAAAAGTAAAGATCCAGACGGCCATCACCCAACTCGGCAGACGCCTTCCCCGGAAAACGGCCACTGGGAATCTTTAATAAATAGGGAGCGCACAACTTTTCAAAACGCTCATTGGGAAGAGAAACTTGAGCGACCGGGATCTCCAAGGACAGGTCCGCCTGCCCGGGGAGACATTCTTCGACACACGCCAGCCATTTCACCTGAGCACTAAAATGCAAAACGTCGCCAACCGCCGCGTCGTTCTTCACCTGCATCGGAGTGAACAAAACCGTTTCGGAAAAATATCCGTAGCTCGCCAAAGGCGGCGCCTCAATTCTCTGCGGGTAAGGCCAGTGCAACGGCCCAGCCGTCACAACAGAGGGAAGCGTCCACTTCAGGCTCGGCGCCAATCCCGAATCCCCGGGGTTGACCCAATAAACGTGCCAGCCCGGCTCCATCTGCATGCGCAGTCCCACCCAAAGTTCATCACCGGGCTGAACTTCCCTGCTGTTCGCGATCAGCTCAACCTGCGTATGGGCAGCAAATGCGTTCTGTTGGGCCTGCGCAGCCGGAACACTGCCAACAGACAAACAAAAAACGCAACAAACAAGATGTGTTAAAAGGACGGTCTGTTTCACATTCATTGGTCGGAATAAAGCCTTGAATCCTAACAATAAAAACATTTACTTGTCCTCTCGAGGCACAACCTTAAAACTCGCCTCCGCCTCATTATAGCGCTGATGGACCTGAAAAATCAAAAGCCGCCAGGTCCCCAGCGATTTCTCATCTTCAAATAATTCCGGAATACCGAATTTTCTGAATTCAAAAATCGTATCTCCCAACGACAGATTATTACTGAAGACTTTTTTTGCAGACCGCAGAACCGTTCCCTGAAAAAGCCGGACTTCAAAACCGCCGGACAGCAAAGCTGGGGCCGTTGTTTTGATCACCACCTGTCCTTCCAAGGGTTCGCCAAGCTGATATTCCTTCTTTTCCATCACGATCTGGATCTTAAAATATGAATGCAGGCCGCTCTTTTTAAAATCGGCAACGGCCTCCGTGCCCCGGCCGGCCGCGCATAAAAAAACACCTGCCGCAACGCAAAGGACCGCCCGAAAAAAACAAAGCCCCGATCTCTTTGACGCAAACGATGATCTCATTGCCGTTTCTTTTCTTCGTTTCTTATATTGCCGCCTATTCATTCCTATGTTAGCATGATACGAATTATTATCCATCATCAAACTGGGTCTCACAATCCATCTCCGCCATTAAGGAAAACGCATGAATTTCAGGGACAGATTCAAGTCCGTCATTCAGAACGACTGGGCAATCGCCTTTGTTCTCCTTGGACTCTTTCTTCTCACTCACGGATACCGTTTCGGCTGGGATGATCAATTCGCGGAAATTCCCCATCTGAAAAGCCTGATCGACCCCACGTTATATTTACAGGATCCTTTTGTGCTCAGTTTAAAACACTATTTTCCGACCCATTTTTACCGTGTTTTGTCCCGCTTGATTACCATTGAACAAATTCCGGCGGCCTACTTTGTCCTGTTTCTCGTTTCCCGCTATTTCCTATTTTTCTGGATCTACAAATTCTGGCATCTGATCGCCGGAAAAAAGACCGAAGCCTTCTTCTGCGCGCTGACCGCCATGGTTTTGGTGCGCGAACAGCATTTTCTTTATTTAACATTTTCGCACGCGGAATTCGCCTACCCCTTTGTCTTTGCCGGGATCTATTTCTTTCATAAAGAACGCTTTGTCCTGGCCGCCGCGATCTTAGGGATTGCCGTCAACTTTCATGCCCTGTATGGGCTGTATCCGATGATCTATATGTGCAGTTACCTGACGTTGACCTGCAGAAAACACGGCTGGAAAACGCTCTTAACATCCATCGTCACCTTTGTGACCTGCATGTCTCCCTTCCTGATCTTCATGCTCAAAACAAAAGCCGCGTTGTGGACGCAGCCCTTGACACACGTCGCCGCACGCCAGGACTGGATCGCCCTTTGCCATATTTATATGCCGGAACACTTTTTCTTTCCTTCCGTCTTTGACCAATTCACTTTGCGGCAAATTTTCAGCAATTTTTATCTCAGCCTTGGGGCTACAGAAATTTATTCCTTCCTGCTCATCCTTTACCTCATCAACATCACCTTTAATGCCGCGTTCCAGAAACAATTGAAAAGCCACATTTTTGTCCTGACCGCTTTTCTTCTGCTGGGCGTCTGTTTTGTGGCAAGCTACATCATTCCCAATAAATTTATCATCGGGCTGCAGCTTCTTCGCAACGGCCATTTCCTTCTCTTCGTCCTCCCCGGATACCTGACGCTTCTGCTTCTGAGGATCATAGAAAAACAACGGCTTTGGGCGTGTTTTCTCATCGGCGTGCTTTATATCGGACTCATTCCCCGGGATCTTGTTTCGGCGATCTGCACGCTCCTCATTTTCCTTTTGCTTCTTCTCAACGCGGCCTGGAATCAAAACAAAAGCCGGCTACGAATCGTTTTGATCGTCGGCATACTACTTGGCATCTTGCTGACAGTCGGAATTTATATCGGATTCTTACGACTGTCTCATTCAAACCCTCTCCACGGCAATGTGTTTAGAGCCACGGCACTGACCCTGTTCTGCCTGAGCGTTGCCATGAAATTTCCATGGTTCAAAAAATTCTCGTTTATATCCAAGCGCCTCTTCATTATCCTGCCTTTGGTCATCCTGGCCGGTGCCTACACTCATGCTCACTATGAAAGTTTCATCCAGGGAAAGAACCAGGGAGCCTTTCAAACGGCCTGGGAGGACATTCAGCAGCAAACACGGCAAAGAGCACCTAAAGATGCACTCATTCTCGCACCGTATGACACCGTCATGGGCGGGTTCAGAATTCACTCAGAACGCAGCATCATCTGTGAAGAGCGGGACATCGGAGCCTTCCTGGCCTTTGATGTCGAACAGGTTTACCAATGGGAAGAGCGGATGAAGGATATTCGTTCCTTTAAAATCATGGCCAATGAAGATCTCCGGCCCGCCCTCTTCAGCGCCCTTAAAAAATACCATGCGAACTACATCGTCTTTCCTCCCGGCTGGCGGCCACCCTCCTCCCAATCCCTGGAACATCTTTATCAAAATCAGTTCTTTGCTCTTTATAAGATCAACACCTCTCCGTAAGCCTGATCTGGGAAAGAGAATATTTCCTTTTGTTCTTTCAACGGTTAATAATATAATACTGTTCATCTAAAGAAAGACGGACCATTCACCCGAAAGATTTTTGATTTGGAAACCCTGATTATCATCCCAACCTATAACGAACGAGAAAATCTCAAGCCGCTGCTTGAGAAGATCTTCGCCCTTGGCCTCAACACCAAGGCTCTGATCGTTGATGACAATTCTCCCGACGGAACCGGGGATTTCGCCGAAGAACTGGCCCGCAAAGAAAAACGCATTTCAGTCCTGCACCGGGACGTTAAGGAAGGGCTGGGCAAAGCTTATCTTGCCGGTTTCCGTTATGCCGTGGAAAATTTTTCGTCAGATTATATTATGGAAATGGACGCCGACCTCTCGCATGACCCGCAGTATATCCCGAAATTCCTGGAAGAACTCGAAGTCTGCGATGTTGTCATCGGCTCGCGCTTTTATAAGGGAAGGATCAGCATCATCAACTGGCCGTTATCCCGGCTGATCTTCAGCTACGGTGCCAGGACCTATGTGAACCTTTTTACCTGGCTCTCTTTGGGGGACCCCACCAGCGGGTTTAAATGTTTCAAGCGATCCGTGATCGAGGCCGTCCTCAACAATCCTGTCCTTTCAAACGGATACGCCTTTCAGATCGAGATCAATTACATGTGTAAAAAAATGGGCTTTTCGATCCACGAAATCCCCATCATTTTTCATGACCGCGATAAGGGCTACTCGAAAATGTCCACCGTTCATACCATCCTGGAAGCCATTTCCATTGTCTGGATCCTGAAGTTCAAAAAATTTCTGCGTCCCTCTTAAATTTCCGTTTTTACGAGGTTTTTCTATCCTGCTTTTTTTCTTAAGAATAAACATCTTTTGGATCCCGCAATCTCCAAAACTGGGGATAGGCGCGAAAACATGATTCAGAAAGAAATCATACGAAGGCTCTTTATGAAACCATTTCAACAGCACCGCTTGCAGAACCCTTGACCCCACATAATACGTGCTGCTGAAATTGCTGATACGTTCAATATCGAAGCGCTCTTTTAAGAACGGCACCAGTTTATCCTCATCAAGATAAAGATTATGCCATCGGATCTTCGTCCGTTCGATCCCGCAACGCTCTCGCATGCGGCTGATCTTTTCGTAACCCTGAAGGGTGGCGTCCATCATGATATACATCCCGCCTTCCTCAAGAATGTCACAAATCTTAACGATAGCCTGCTGCTGGCCTTCCCATGTCGGAATATTGATCAAAACCCGTTTTGTAATGACTTTGCTGAACTGCCACGGCTTGTATTTCCTCACAAGATCCGGGTTAAAAATATCCTCCACCGCGAAAGTGGAAAATTCCGGGATGAATGTTTGAACACAAATGCATTTTTATCACTGGATGATGCCCGGCAAAAAGTTGAGGCTTGGCATAGAGACTATAATGCTTGCCGCCCGCATAGTGCGATCGGCAATTTAACGCCGGAAGAATTCGCCCGGCAACAAAAACCGGACCCTCAAAAAGTTGAATTTTTCTACCTAGATCTGGTCTAGGATTTGGGGACAGGTCACTCTCTCTGCAGATGGTTTAATTTAGGGGTGGGGTCACGACGTCTCTGCATAAAAACATTGGTCTAGACAACCGGGGCCATCTCAGCCATACTGAGAAAAATATAAAACAAAACCATAAATTTAAAACCGGCCACGACGCCGAATAACGATACAAACAGCACAGGAAACGGAGAAAACCCACTATCCGGACGTCCAAAAAACGGCATCCCTCCGGCCACATACGGATTCCAAAACGGGAACTGTTGAAATGAAAAAATCGCGATGTGCCAATACTGATGAAGAAAAGAAAAGAAGTCCCAATCATTATTCCCCAAATGATCCCTGAATCTAATGAGCATCCGCCCATAGGAAAGGGTTGCAGCCGCAAAAAAAGCCATCAGCCCCGCAAAACGAACCGGCCGCCCTTTCTCACTCACAAGCCAATCTTTGACAGAATATAGCATCTTGAACATTTAAATAAACCTCCGAACCTTCGTGAGCAATTGTTTCAAACCATTGACAGTTAAAAAATGTTTCAAAATATATCCGATCCTCCGGGGAGACACATAGAACAAGACCAACGCTTTCATCTGCAGATACCGCAACCTGGAAACAGCCACCCCGCCCTTTTTGATCGAACTTCTTCGGTAATAATCGAAATCCTCAAAATCCTCGCTGACCTCATACTCCGGCAGCTTCTTCACTTGATCAAATAAAAATGTTCCCAGAAGCGGGGTCACGATCGAAAAGGAAGCCTCATCCAACGGCAGCCGCCGCGCAAAATCAATGGTCTGATGGATCTCCTGCTCGGTTTCCTGCGGGGCGCCCAGCATAAAAAATCCGAACGTATAAATGCCCTTGGCCTTGGTCATCGCAAGAACCCGCTCAACAACGCTCAGATCGATCTTTTTCTGATAGATCTCATCGATCACCCGCTGAGAGCCCGATTCAATGCCGAAATGGATATTGCGCAAACCCACCGCATACATCGCCTCCAGGATTTCTTCATCCACCGTATTGATCCGGCTGTTGCACCCCCACAGAATGTTGACGCTGTGTTCTTTCAACAACCGGCAAAATTCCAAAACCCACTGTTTATTGATCGTGAACGTGTCATCATGAAAAAAAATACCGTCGATAGAAAAAGTCTTCTGGAGCTGCCGGATCTCTTCAATAACATTGAGCGGACTGCGCCGCCTTAAGTGGGGACCGAAAAGAAGATCAAGGGTTGGCTGACAGTACGAACACTGGTAGGGGCATCCCCGCGAGGTGATCATCGTGGTGCCTTTTAAACCCACCTTCACCGAATCCAGATAGCTCCATGCGGATAAATAGTTTTCCATATCCAATAGATCATACGCCGGAGACGGGATCTGATCCAGATCCTGGATCCGTTCTGCGCAAGACACCGCAAAAAGAGCCTTTCCCTTTCCGGCCTCCGCGTTACGACCGGCCGGTCCTTGAACCTGAAGCGTCTGAATGATCTCGACAAAAGCCGCCTCTCCTTCACCCTGGAGAACAGTATCACAGGCGCCTTTTAAACTCTGCGGCAAAACGGTAGCATGCGGTCCTCCGGCCACCACGTAGGCGCCGGCTTTTTTTGCGCAGTCTGCCATCTCAAGGGCGTTCTTATACATCAGCGTATCGACAAAGATCCCAACCAGATCCGGTTGAAAGGCGCGCAGCTGCTCTTTGATCGGCCCTAAGCCTCGGTCAAACGTCGAATCCAGAATGCAGATTTCCAGCCCCGGAATACAGCTGCGGGCATACGCAGCCACGTAGGCCAACCCCAAAGGCGGATCCCCGGAGACATAATGTGTTCTTGGAAATACGAGAGAAACCCTCATGAAAGACAGTCCATTCTTAAAAATCGGCCGGGAAAGCTCCCCGGCTCTGCTTTATTCAAGAATTATAATGGTTAATCGTCAGATAATCAATCCATGAAACGATCTCTTTGATTTAACCTTAAACCTTTTAAAATCCTCCTGCGGCTTTGCCTTTCTAAAATTCTTTGCTATGATACCTTCAATTAAAAAATTTCTTTACCATGATTAAAACACCACTAAAACAAAAAATCCTGTTGCTCTTGTGTTCAATGCTCGCGAGCCTGCTCCTGCTGGAAGCCGGGCTGCGCATCGCAGGCGTTATCCATCTCTCCATACGGGATCACCAAAACAAAACCGCGCTCACCAAGCGCGACTCTTATCGAATCCTCTGCGTCGGAGAATCCACGACCTACTTAGACGGAGAGAATAATTATCCCAACTATTTAAGCGAGCTCCTCAATGCCTCCCACCCAACCAAATCGTTCAACGTCATCAATAAAGGAACTCCCGGGGTCAGCACGGATTTCATCATCGAGAACATCACGTCCTGGATCAATGAATACCATCCGGATATTGTGCTGGCCATGATGGGCGTCAACGATGACATGCTGCTTTCCCGTGACGAAAAACCGGATAGTCCGCCGGCCGCTTTTCTGAAAACGACCCGGGTTTATAAATTGGCCTGCTGGCTGACTGCCGCCATAAAAAACCGCCTGTCTAAAACCGCTCCCGGGTCCTTAACCCTGAAAAACGAACTCACAGAAGACTCCGCTGAAACAGAAAGTGCCCAGACCATCATCGACCAGTTCTTTGAACGCATCAACCGAACCCCTCTGGAGTATCGAACGCATTATAAAATAGCTGTCCTCCTCGAAGGCAACCGTCATTATGCGCTTTCCGAACAGGCTTACAAGGAACTGCTCGTCCAAACAGAGGATCCGATTATTCAGAAATGGCTGTATAAGAAGCTCGGAGAAGTTTTGCGCAAGCAAAACAAATACACGGAGTTTGTGAACCTGATGCCGCAGATCTCCTTTGATTACTGGGGCTATGACTGGATTAAATATGTCTGCACGGAGGATGCCGACATCCGGCATGTGGAATCGGTCTTCCAAAGTTTGATCGAAAGCCGTAAAAACAACGCGCCCTTCTATGATCTGCTGGCGCAGTGTTACGCCTACTCCGGCAAGACCGCGCAGGCCGAAGGCGCCCGGCAAAAAGCAAAAGAAGCCATGCTGCGAACCATCCATCCGGCGACTCAAAGAAATTATCTCAAGCTTGCTCAAATCCTGGCTCGACACAATATCATCGCTGTTTATGTCCAATACCCTTTAAGAAGCGTGGAACCGCTTAAAAAAATTTTAAGCCCGGCGCCAAATTCTGACCGCATGATCGTTGTAGACAATGAGGCGGTTTTTAAACAAGCCCTTGCGCAGGCTTCCGTTCAAGAGTACTTCATTGACCTTTTCGCCGGAGATTTCGGTCACTGCACCGAACGTGGCAACCGGCTTCTTGCCCAAAACATCGCCTCTGTCCTCAGCAACTATACAAAATAAAAAGGACAGCCTCCCATAAAGGAAGACCGTCCTCTTCTTTTTTTTATCTTCGAATTAAAATTGAACTTTGGGAACGGTTGTCTTTGCGGCTTCCTCCGCTTCAAAATAAACAGCCGGTTCGGTGACCCCGATCACGCCGACAAAAAATCTCCCGAAGAAGGAACGGCGAAACTGATTGAAGATCTGAACCGCCTGGTTATAGCGCATCCGTTCAACCGCGATGCGGTTTTCTGTCCCTTCCAGCTGACTTTGCAAGGCCAAAAAATTCTCGTTGGATTTCAGCTGAGGATAATTTTCCGCCACCAGCAGCAGACGCGATAAAGCGCCGGTCATGGCGTTGGCTTGTTCGATCTTATCGCCAACACTTGCAGCCTGTCCCCACTGGCTGCGCAGACGCGTCACTTCCGTAAAAATACCTTTTTCCTGCTCGGCAAAGCCTTTGACCGTGCTGACCAGATTCGGGATCAGGTCATTGCGCCGCTGCAGTTGATTTTCCACCTGCGCCCAGGCTGATTTCACGTTTTCATCCAGCGCGACAGCACGGTTATATCCGCCGATATACCAGGCGGCGCCTATGCCTGCTAAGAGCAGTATCCCGACAACCACTGCGATCCACACTTTTCCGCTATTGCTCATCATCATTTTCTCTCCTCCGTGTTTAACACTTCACTGAATTAGCCTGTCCTGCTTTTTAAATTACCACCTACCCGAGGCGCCTCCTCCGCCGGACATTCCTCCGCCGAATCCGCCGAATCCGCCGCCGTAGCTACCGCCGTAACCACCCCGACCTCCGGACATCATGCTCATCATCATCCAATACAAAAACAATTGAGGGTTTTTAATAAATAAAATGACCAACATCACAGAAATGATAATCATGAACACCCTAGATGCCGGACTCTGCTGGCGGTGAACAGTTTGATACACCTGCTGTTCCGAGCCGGTCACCGCAACATCGTACTCCTTCGCCACTAAACTGACAATAGCTGCCGTGCCAATCCCCACCCCCTTGGAAAAATCCCCCTGTTGAAACGCAGGGATCACGTATCGTTCGAGCACGCTCTTTGTGACCGCATCGGTCAAAGCCCCTTCCAAACCATAGCCGACCTCAATGCGGACTTCGCGGTCCTTGACCGCTGTTAAAAAAAGGACCCCGTTATCTTTTCCTTTTTGGCCAATGCCCCATTGCTGAAAAAGCTTGACCGCATATTGTTCAACCGTATCCGGCTTAACCGACGGAAGGGTCACGACCGCGATCTGCGCGCCGGTTTGTTTATCCAATTGAGAGCAGAGCGCCTCGAGCTTAGAACGGTCTGCCGCAGAGAGAACTCCCGCGAAATCATTGACATGCCCTTGGGGCCGGATCGAAATCGCTTGCGCCCAAGACGGTGAAGCCGCCAAAAAGCAGAACATCAAAACAAAAATGGCCCTCTTGAAAAATATCCTCATAGTTGATCCACGGCTTTGGCCAGCGTTTCTAGTTCCTGAATATAATCCCCGAACACTTCACGCACATCCCGTCCGGAGATCCTCTTATCATTTTTCTTGTCCCGCCAGATCAAGATCATCGCAGCCATCCTTATACTGAAAACATCCGCAACCTTTTCCAGCACCTGTCCTTTATCTGCCGGCGGCTGGATCTTTTTCAGGCGCAACATGGTCCGAAAGACCGGGATCAGCGTGTTCAAGGATTCTTTCAATAAAACCTCGAGCACTCCCTTATTATTGCGGCTTTCCAAATAGGCCTGGCGGATGCGGATCAGCTTTCCTTTGATCTGCTGTTCGCAAAAAAGCCGGGCATGCCGGTCCTCAACCACAATATCTTTTAACAAATCGTTCCCGTAGAGGACAGCGTAATTCTCCTTCATCTCCAAAAACTCGATCGGAAAAACATCCAACGATGAACGGATGTGCTCTTCGGTCAAGACCAGCGGGGCCCTGACCCGCTTATTTCTGACCGACATCATCACCTGAAGGATCTTTTCTAAAAGCTGCGGCGACACCGCCGGCACCACTACCACCGAATTAACATCAGAGGCCTTCGGGATGAAGTTTTTTCCCGTGGAAGAACCATAGAGAAAAACAGATGTGATCTCCTGCCCTGCCGCCTCAACAAGCTTTTTTAGAACCGGCAGAAAGATCGTTTGAACGTCCTCCGGCAGGCCTTCGATATTCTTAAATTCCGTCATTGTTTGAGTTCCTCTCCTTGCGTTGCTGCCATTGTACACACAAATACCGGATTTGTTAAGGAGAGATTGAAAGGAGCCTTGAAATTCTTTAAGCCGCCTCAATCACCCGGATGCTTCTCCAACCGCCCGCTTTCCCGTTTTTATTTATCCAATCCCAAATCTTCTAACAATTTTTCTGTAAAAACCTGATTCGCATACGCCGTCGGATGGCCATCACCGGCGATAAAATATCTGGAATCCTTCCCGCTGAATAAAGCGCTGTAATCAAGGATCTTGATCTTTGTCCCATCTAAATATTTTAATATCTGCCGAGTATGATCGATCTCCCCTGCTCTCAACGGATAAACAACCAAATATAATTTAGCGTCAGGAAACTTTTCCCCGAAAATATGAAAAGCGGTTTCTATTGTGCGTGCCATGAGTTTAAAATCACGGTCCGCAATCGGAAGGAGGTGCTTCTTGTTCAGTCTTCTTAAAATTTCACTTTCCTTAAGACGCATCAACGCCCTTGTCAGCAGGGGCCTTCCCGTTAAAAAACTTCCTTTACGACAAACTTCTCCATTGCGCATGACATAATACGGATGATTCGCCGCCCACTCCATTTCTGCCATGTCTCCCTTAACTCGATACAGATACCTATTTAACAATGTGTATATAACTACGCCTTTTTTATAAGGCACCATTTCTTCAAACTGATAATTTTCTGCCTTAGCAAGGATATCAAAAGGACTGTCTCCGGAAACCCCGAAATTATAGGGCGCATAATCAACCGCCTGCTGCGCGAAATAATATGGTATTGTTTCATTGTCATTGAGCCCCTCACCAAAGGTGAAGGAGTCTCCCAAGAAAATAGCCTGTTTATCCCGCGTTTCAGATTCCTCAATCGGTGTTTCACGATAGCCAAACTGGTTAATCGTATAATGAACATTGAAGATGAATCTTTTCTGACCTGAAGTTAATGACTCTCTGATCTTTTGAACCTGATACCGCCCTGGGAGCGCAGTGTTGATCCCGAATCTGTCAGCCGTCCAATAAGGCATAGGTTGGTGGGTAATATATGTATGTACGCTCGGATTTTTCTTTGTCCACTTCAGTACCCATTCAGTACATGCGATCAAGACAATGCAGAGGAAAATTCCAAAAAGCACGGCAAGACCATTCTTGAGATGAGCTCGAAAATTGAAAACGCGCATGAATTATTTCCTAAATCTACGGATAACAACAAAATCGCGAGATCTGCGGCGATTTACTAAGCAGCATCAATCACATGAATATTTTTCCATCCGCCCTGATAATACCGGTGAAAAACGATTCCTGAACATAACAAAAATGTTACAACAACTCCTGCCCATGCGGTTTGGGCAGATGTACTAAAAACATAAAGCATGACAGCGGCAACGATAGTCAACGCCCACTGTAAGCCTACCGAATAACACATAGCCCAGAACGTATCCCCGGCACCTCGTAGAGCGCCGACCAAAGAAATAAAAACCGCCATCACACACACATACATCGAGGCAAACCGGAGCATGGCCGTGGCAATCGGCTGCGCCTCAGAAAAAATAATACTACTCACGTCCGGCTTAAACAGGTTCACCAAAAGACCGGGAAACCCGACAAAAAGAATAAACACGGCCAGTGAATATCCCATGCCGAACTTGATCCCCGACATCGCCGAACGGTGAGCGGTCTCAGGCTGCCCCGCTCCCATATAGCGGCCCACCAGACTGGTGACACCAACCTCAACACCCAGCAGCGGAATAAACGTCACCAGGTCCCAATTAAACATGATCGTCGATGCCGTAGCGGCCACTGCTCCCGCCGAATGAAACACCATGATCAACACATCAAACGCCAGAACCGATAAGAACATTTCCAGCCCCATAGGATAACCGAAACGCAAAAATTTTCTCATCACCTCCGCGTGAAAAACAAACGACTTTCTGATGTCAAATTCCATCCGGTATGAACGGCTAAGATAACACGCGGTCATGACCAGTGCCCCGCAAAAGCTTCCAAAAACTGAGCCCAGCGCCGCGCCTTCGATCCCCATGGCTGAAAAGCCGAATTTTCCGAAAATCAGAATAAAGCTAGCGACGACATTGACCACCATCGCCAACAACGAGGACAACATGACAACGCGGGTGCGGCCGATGGCTGAAAAAAAACTGCTCAGACAGCAACGCACCAGGACGATCCAGGAGCCATACACCAAAATGTCAAAATACGCGCGCGCAGGTCCGACCTCGGAGGCCGAAAGCTTCATCATATAAAAAAACCCGTACGCCAGTGGCCGCGCGACTAAAATCAACGGATAGGCGATCACTGCAACCACAAGGCCCTGAACAACAACCACTGAACAAAACGCCTTTCGTCCCGCCCCTAAATACTGCGCGGCCAAGGCCGTGATATAACCCATCAATCCGATAAAAAAAGATATCATCAAAAAAGACGTCAGCCCCCCCACCATGGCTCCGTTCATCCATTGCGGGCCCAACCGGGAAAGAAAGATCCGATCCGTAAAGATCATCACCGTGTCGCAGGCAAATGAAACTGCCATCGGCAGGGCGATCACGACCATTTCCCGGATCCCCCCGGGGGTTTGGTTTTTCAATATCATAAAATTCCTTTAATAAAAAACCCCACTCCTTTGGCGGGAGCAGGGGTGAGTTTAGTTATTATAATAAAACTTAGACGCGTTGTCGAATTGTGTTACGGCATTCCGGCGCCCATGCCTGAACTCACTAAATGACTCACCAAAATCTTAAACCCAATGGCTATCAACACACCTCCACCAACAATTTCAATCTTTTTTTCACTCCCCCCGCCAAACCGGCTTCCCAAAACAACCCCCGCAAACGACATCACAAACGTGATCACGCCAATAACCAAAACCGGCAACAAGATCGAAATCTGAAGAAACGCAAAACTAATTCCCACAGCCAACGCATCAACGCTTGTCGCAATGGATAACCCCAGCAAAACCAAAAAAGTCATGTCTGAACTTGTCCTTTCGATTTTTTCCATCTGAAAGGCTTCCCAAATCATTTTCGACCCGATCAAAAACAACAAACCAAAAGCGATCCAATGATCAATGCCAGAAATAAAAAAACAAAACGCCTGTCCTACTCGCCATCCCAGCACGGGCATCAGCATCTGAAACCCACCGAACATGAAACCGAACACAAACGCTTTTTGCAGCTTATGCCTTTTGATGATCACGCCGGAAGTGATCGAAACCGCGAACGCATCCATTGCCAATCCCAAAGCGATCAAAAAAATCGACCCAATATCCATTCATCTCTCCTTAAGGCTGAAACCATTTCCTTGTCTTTAAACAGATCCGCACCAACATCAACATGACCGGCACCTCAATCAGGACCCCGACCACTGTTGCCAGCGCCGCCCCGGATGACAGCCCAAAAAGCATCGTGGCTGTGGCGATTGCCACCTCAAAATGATTGCTTGCGCCGACCATAGCAGAAGGCGCGGCATCCTCATAATCCAAACGCAAAACCTTGGCCAGCCAGTATGTGAGCGCGAAAATAAAACAAGTTTGTATAAAAAGCGGTATGGCAATCCATACGATCGTTAAAGGCTGCGCAAGAATCATTTCCCCTTTTAAAAAAAATAAAAGAACCAACGTCACCAGAAGCGCCATAATAGATATCGGCGTCAGAAAATGCAAAAACTGTTCTTTAAACCAGCCCCTTCCCTTATATTTTAAAATCTGTTTTCGTGACCAATAACCAGCCACCAGCGGCAAGGCCACATAAATAACGATCGAAAAAAATAAAGCCTGCCACGGAACCGGCATACGCCCAACACCCAGCAAAAAACCACCTAAGACCCCATACAATACAAGCATGGTTAAAGAATTAATCGCAACCATCACCATCGTGTGGCCGTCATTGCCTTTGGCTAAAAATCCCCAAACCAGGACCATAGCCGTGCACGGCGCGATCCCGAGCAAAATGCATCCGGCAAAATAGCTTCTCCATAAGGGAACCTGCAACATCTTGGCTCCTTCATGCATAACAACCATTCCAGCGCCATGGGCGGTTCCTATAGCCCAATCTGCGCCCGGAGGAAATTTTACGAAATCAACAGCCTCTACACCGATGAATCCCTTGAATAAAACTCCCAGAAACAAAAATGCGATCGCATACATTGTAAATGGTTTAACCGCCCAATTGACAAAAAGCGTCAGCGCCACCGGTTTAGGAGACTTGCCAGCCTTAATCACCTGATCAAAATCAATCTTTACCATAATCGGATACATCATAAAGAATAAACAAACCGCAATCGGAATTGATATAACCGGCGCGCCATTAATATAGATAGAGAACCCATCCAGAAGGCGTACCAGGCCAGGCGCGATCTTGCCAAGCGTAATCCCTGCCCCGATACATACCAAAACCCATACCGTCAGATACTTTTCAAAAATAGACATGTTTCGCTCTGACATCTTATCTCCTTTTAAATTTACAACAGCCGCCTTCAACCTTAACAGCTTTCTTATTTACAAAAGCATCCGCGATCTTTTTGTGCGCGGAAGTTAAAATCCTTGAAACCGTGGAGCGGTGAATTTTCATCTGTACCGCAATTCGGGCCTGTGTCCATTGCTCATAATCAGCCAGCCTGATCGTTTCAAATTCATCAACCGTAAGGCTGATTTCCTCAAGATCTTTTACAAAAACTCCTTGCGGACGGAAACACCTCTCACCTGGCTCACATTTTATCCAGCGTGTTTTTTTCGGCCGCATCAGTTCCCCCTTAAAGTTATGCACATATGTGCATTATATTCAAAAACCAAATCCTGTCAAGCGAGACTCCAGGGCGGCCGGATTTTATTCCAGTCCATCCTGCGCCTTATGAAAAGCGCCCCTTATTTTTATGGCTCTTCACCGTTTCCTGTGGGTAAATCACAGGGGTTGATCTTTGATAAATGACGTTATGACCTTGAGTTTTAAATACTCAAGATTCCGAATTCCAAACGAACGTCTTTGAATGACACGGATTTTGTTGA
>JBBRHV010000027.1:0-24260 GCA_038222225.1 Candidatus Omnitrophota bacterium | reverse complement strand
GATGTTCAAGACAAAATCTACCGTCAAGCGGTAACAGCGGCGGGAACCGGATGCATGGCGGCATTGGAAGCCGAGCGGTTTCTGGAGGCATAAAAACAAACTGTTTTAAGTCTTTTTTGTAAGAAGCAACGGTTTATATCGACAGACTATTGAAAAACAAGGAGGATGAATATGCCTTACAAAACACCAGATTTACCCTATGCGTATAATGCGTTAGAACCGTACATTGATGCCAAAACCATGGAAATCCACCATGACAAACACCATGCGGCCTATACCAGCAAATTGAATGCGGCAGTGGAAAAATATCCCGATGTGGCGAAAAGGCCAGCGGAAGATCTGCTCGCCAATTTGTCGTCTGTACCGCAGGATATCCGGGCCGCTGTCCGCAACAACGGCGGTGGTCATGTGAACCATGGAATCTTCTGGTCAGTCTTGGGAACTGGAAAAGCCAAACCGGAAGGGGACTTGGCCAAAGCCATCGATAAAGCGTTTGGATCTTTTGATAAATTCAAAGAAGAGTTTTCCAACGCAGCAGCCACCCAATTTGGAAGCGGCTGGGCCTGGCTGGTGGTGAAAAGCGACGGGACTCTGGCGATTACCAAAACCTCAAATCAGGATTCTCCCACGGCCGAAGATGCTTCAGTCAGGGGATTCCCAATTTTGATCCTGGATGTTTGGGAACATGCGTATTATTTGAAATACCAAAACCGGCGTCCGGAATATATTGATGCCTTCTGGAATGTCGTGAACTGGGATGCCGTTGCCAAGCTGTATGCTGGGGCTAAAAAATAACAATCTATTGCGAGCACATGAAGAAAGCCAATGGACATCATCCATTGGCTTTTTTATCTTAATCAGGGCGCTGTATTCTATGTCTTTTGATGCCCCTTGACCATAATCACTTTACCGGTTCTCACCATCTCAACAATCCCGTATTTTTTAAGGACGGCTTCAAGTTTGTCCAATTCCGGCGTTTCTCCGACTTGTTCAATAATGAACGCGTCCTCAGAGTCATCCAGAATGCAGGCACGGAAGCCCTTTATCAGTTTGGTGAGCGCAGGCTTGGTCATCCCTTTTTTACGCAGCTTTAAAAGCGCCAGTTCCGAATGGACCGCCTCTTTGTCATTATGCTCCCAGGCATGAATGACATCAATGATCTTATTGGCCTGACGGATAATTTGCTCTAACGTTTCCGGATCGCCTTGAGCGGTAATGGTCATCCGGGAAAACTTTTCATTTGCCGAAGGGGAGACAACCAGTGAATCAATATTGAATCCTCGGCGGGAAAACGCCATGGCAATACGGACCAGAACACCTGGCTTATTGGCGACAAGCATGCTGATCGTATGTGTACAGGCGTCTTTTGCTTTGAGTGCAGTCATGATGAATTCCTTTTCTATGTGCTTCCGGTCGGTTTTTCAAGTTTTTCCGTTGGCGGTTCGATGATCATATGATACGCGGATTTCCCGGCCGGGATCATCGGAAAGACATTATTCTCTTTGATCACTTCCGCATGAATGATCGCCGGGCCCTTGTAATTGAGGGCCTGGGTCATGACGCGTTCCGCGTCTTTAACATTATCAATATGGAATCCCTTGATCCCGAAGGCTTCGCCGAGTTTCACGAAATCTGGATTGCCTTCCAGGTCAACCCCTGAAAGGCGGTTGTCAAAAAAGAGTTCCTGCCACTGGCGCACCATGCCGAGATATTTATTGTCGACCACAAGGACCTTCACCGGCAGCTTGTGGATAAAGGCTGTCGCCAACTCGAAGGATGTCATCTGAAATCCGCCGTCACCCACGATTGCCAAAACATGGTCTTTCGGACGGCCGAATTGAGCCCCTAAGGCAGCGGGAAATCCGTATCCCATGGTCCCCGCACCGCCGGAAGAAAGCCAATGATCCGGATAATCAGTCTTATAAAACTGAGCGGCCCACATTTGATGCTGGCCCACGTCCGTCACAACAATCGATTTCCCTTTTGTGATTTTATACGCTAGATCAATCACATATTGAGCCGTTAGTCCATGCTCATTGCTGTAATGGAGCGGAAATTCTTTTTTGTAAAAATCAAGCTCCTTGAGCCAGCTCTCAGTTTCCAAAGGTTCAATATGTTTGATCAGTTCCGCCAAAACATCTTTCGCATCAGCGATCAAATAAGCATCAGGCTTGACGATCTTATTGATCTCGCCCTGATCAATATCGATATGAAGTTTTTTAGCGCCAAGGCAGAATTCCGCGTTATTTGTATTCACTCGATCATCCCAGCGGCTTCCGATGGAACAGATCAGATCACAGCCGATCAGGGCTTTATTGGAATAGGCGGTTCCATGCATCCCGATCATTCCGAGAGAGAGGGGGTGATTTTCCGGAAACGCACCCTTACCCAGAAGGGTAGTGGCAACCGGACATTTTAGTTTTTCCGCTAAGGCCAAGACCTCTTTATAGGCCTTGGAGATCACAACCCCATGACCGACTAAAAATAACGGCTTTTTGCTGCCTTTAAACCATTTCGCAAAATTTTTAACATCCGCCGGTTTGATCTTCGCCGGAATTTTATAACCGGGAATATCCATCGTCGGATTAAAGGTTTTACCGGTAAATTCTCCGCCGGTCGTATCCTTGGGCAAATCAATTAAAACCGGCCCCGGCCGGCCGGTTTGCGTAATATGAAAAGCCTCTTTGACGATGCGGGGAATTTCATTGGCTTTTTTCACAAGGTAACTATGCTTCACAACCGGCATGGTCACGCTGAAGGTATCTGTTTCCTGAAAGGCATCTTTTCCAAGCAGAGAAGTAATCGTTTGCCCGGTCAGTACAACCATCGGGATCGAATCCATCATGGCGGTCATGATTCCTGTGACCGCATTGGTGGCGGCCGGTCCGGATGTCACGCAGACCACGCCGGGTTTTCCGGTGACACGGGCATAGCCGTCAGCCATATGAGTCGCACCTTGTTCATGACGCACTAAAATGAGTTTTATCTTGGAATTAACGAGCGCATCAAAGATCGGGATTACCGCACCCCCGGGATATCCGAAAATGTACTCAACGCCCTGATTTTCAAGACATTGAATTAATGCTTCAGCTCCGGTCATCACTTTTTTCAATTTTTTTGACATATTTCCCTCATATCTTGTATAATTTCTTAAAACGAAGGGTCATTTTATCACAATTCCTCTCAAAAAAGCAAGGAATTATTAATCGGAAAATATAGAGATTGTTTATTGTCCTTTGTTATAGTGAATAGAAAAAGGAGAAACGCTGGTGACGAAATATCGTATATATGGTTTATGTGCGCTTTTGCTCATTACACTCGGCTTCTTTCTGCGTTTATCGATCTATCAGGCTGATCATGGCCTTTGGCTGGATGAAGCAAATACAGCTCAAAAAATATACATTTATGATTTAAGCAAGATCGCTCAAATCAAGGGCTCTCCGTATAGCACGGGGCACGCGTATCCCATTGGATTTATGGCCGCCTTAAAGGTCTCTGTGCTGATCTTCGGGACGTTTAATCTTGTATTGCGGCTTTTCCCAGTGCTTTGCAGTCTAACCGCGATCCTGCTGTTCTGGAAATTAGGCGGTCCATTATTTCCAAAACCATTGGCGCTATTGCCGCTACTTCTATTTTGCACCAACACGACCATTTTGCAGCATTCTTCTGAGCTGAAACCATACGCATCTGATGTGTTGGCCGTTATCATTCTGCTGAATTTGTTTATCAAATATTCCCAAAGAAAATACCTCTTCAAAGACGCCGCTTTCTTTTCTGCCGCGGGCTTTATCGTGATTTACTTTTCGTTCCCTGCCATTCCCATCCTGCTGGCCTCAGCCGGGATTTTGTTCATTGATGACATACGGCGGAAAAAATGGGACACGGCACGGATGTGGGGAGGGCTGCTGACCGTTTGGGGTGTCGGCCTCAGTATCTTCTACCTGTATTCGCTCAGATTCGTCATGAAAGAAACACAACTTTTTCAGTATTGGGCGCCCAATTTTTTTCCCTGGTCTTCCGATCCTTTCGAAAACTTGCGCTGGATCGCATCTTCCACCGGTATTCTCATGAACCATCTGCAGTGCCCGCAGTTGATCACATTCCTATTCATTGCACTGGGCCTATTTGTTGTTTTCAAAAAAAACTACCGGATCGGATTGCTCCTCTGTGTTCCATTATGCACTGTTTTCCTGCTTGCGATATTCAAATTCTACCCGCTTCATGGACGCACAACAACTTTTCTTATCCCTAATTTAATTCTAGTTTTTTCCTATGGAATGAGTTTTTTCTTTATCAAAGAGGCCTCTTTGATTCGAAAAATCCTGGGGACAATTGCGCTCATAACGGTCCTGATCACGGCCTTTGTTCCGCTTCGAAAACTCAGCTCCATTGGAGCGCATTCTGAAGATATGCGCATGTTGCTGCAATATCTACATAAAAATTTTGTAGAGTCAACCGACGGTTTAGTTATCAATAACAACGGCCATTATACGTTTACATATTATTCACATTTTTTCGCTCCTGTCCCATCGCTGACCAATGTTTATGTCGCATGTGATTCTGTGGAACATGTCAAGGAACGCCGCTGTGTCGGCCTCGTGAACAGCGGGAATGGCGGCCTTTCCCTGATGTGTTTACCTTTTCCAGAAATCCAAAATAATACAACCGACGGCCAAAAGAAGGAACGGTTCTGGATTTTGCTTTCACACTATCAACCGCAATTAAAAGATTTTCTGAACGAATTTTTTGAACAGGCGGGCTATGTTCTTAAAGAAACAACGCAACAGGAAGAGAATTTTCTTTTGCTATATATGAAACAAAGAAACGAGTGATTCAAGAATGGTTTTTAAGCCATTGGAGAATATCGTCGGATTCATAGAGAGGCGTGCCGTCCCTAAAGAGACAAGGGACTTGCGATTTTCCGCCGATTTTAATTAAGGCCTGTTGATGGGCAGCCTCACCGATATCCTTAAGTTCGATCCCGCCGACATGATGCTTTGTCATGAAATCTAAAACCTTCCTGCAGAACGGACAAGTGGGCCGATAGTACAGCTCCAATTTCATATGTTCTTCCTTTGGGCAACCTGCGCCTCAACGAAACGAATAACAGCGTCTTCCAGATGTTGGTCGTATAAACGGTTCATTTCTTGCAGACAGGTGGGGGAGGTGACGTTCACCTCAATCAGAAAATCTCCCAGAATATCGATCCCGACAAACGTTAAGCCCAGACTTTTAAGCTTTGGTCTTAACAGCGCTATAATTTCATTGTCACGAGACGTCAGGTCTGCTGGATACGGTTTTCCGCCGGAGAAAAAATTGTTTCGGTGGTCATCCGGCGAATGCAGCCGCAGGACCGCTCCCAGCGGCTCACCGTCAAGCAGCAAGATGCGTTTATCCCCTTTGGCGGATTCGGGAATAAATTTCTGAACAATGATCGTGCGTGTGAATTTTTCAGTCAGGGTCTCAAGAATGACGTTACAATTGGCCTCACCCAGACGAAGACGGAAGACCCCCTGGCCGCCATAGCCATCAGTGGGTTTGACAATGATATCCTGTTGTTGAGCAAGAAACTCCAACAGGTCGCCTTTGTTTGAAGACGCCAACGCGGGCGGGGTGATTTCTGAAAACTGCATCGCCCAGAGTTTTTCGTTGGCAGAACGGATCCCCGCGGGAGAATTCATGATGAAAACTCTTTTGGGGGCATAGTCCAAAAGCCAAGTGTTCATCAGATAACGGCCGTCAAAGGGAGGATCGGTCCGAATAAAAACGACATCCACGTCATCGGCCGAAAGCCGCGTCCACGGCCCTTCTTCAAAAAAATGATCCGGGTCCTGTCGCGGAATGACGGGCTTGGCATGAAAGAGCAATGTTTTGTGCTCAAGCGTCAAACCATCCTTAGGAACATAAAAAACATGATGTCCCCGCCCCTGGCACCCCAGCATCAGCGCGAACGAGGTGTCTTTCTCATAATGCACACCTTCAAGAGGATCCATTAAAAATAAACAGTTCATGATAAACCGGCTTCCAATTGTATGATTTCCCTGTGCGCCGCGATCCCCGCAATGCGCGCCAGAATACGGTACAGATCAAAAATCCCGATTTGTTTTCGAATGCAACATTGGCAGTCACTGTATTTATCCTCGTGAGGGCACATTTTTGAAAAATTCATTCCGACCGCGTTCAGGCTCTGCCGCTGGTTCTTGTCCGCATGAGATCTGAAAAACCCGCCGATCAAATTATTATCGATCTGATAAATGCAGGCTTCACTGACCTTATTATCAATATGATAGATCGTTGAAATCCCCTCCTGCAGAAGATATTGGGTGTTCGCCTTTGAGCTTTTCCCCTTATTGAGCTTGTTGCGCCCTTTTCGATTGAGGTGGGCGATATCGGCGGGATCCTCAAAGGCCATGACGCCCATTCCATAGGTTCCGGAATCGGATTTTAAAACGATATACGGCTTTTCCTCAATGGCGTGTTCGGCATATTTTAAGGAGATCTTGTTCATCAGATCGGACGCCAGATCTTGCAGGCGCTGACGATCCGCATCGCTATTAATATCAATACGGTCCGCGAAGGTGAACAGCGCCGAAAAAATCCACGGGTCAAGCCCAATGATCTGACCGAATTCATTGATCAATCCCTGCGCGTGTTGAAAATGGTGTGATTTCAGGCGCGAATGCCATCCGGCTTTCAGGGACGGATAAATCGGGATCTTGGCATTTGCCAAGATCGGAGGGATACCCACGGTCAGATCATTATTCATGATGATCATATCAAGTTTGATCTGCCCTTTTTCAAAACGATCCAGAAGATTGTTCAAACAATACATGCGTACTGCGTGACCGGTCGCTGTTTCAAATTCAACAAATTTGGCCTTATCACAAAAATCAGGCTGAATGGTCAAAAAGGTCGCGATCGTGACCTTAAAACCGGCGGCTTCAATAATGTCCTGCAGAATCCGTGCATTTTCCAAATACCAGGTGTTGCGGGTGTGCTCCTCTATAATAATCAAAATATGCTCGGCATTCGCGACTCGCTTGAGAATAGCCGTGCGCATGTGCGCCGCTGCATCCTCAATTCCATGCGGGCAAAGATTATTAAATCCGGCCGGAAACAAATTGGCGTCCACCACAGCGGCTTTAAAACCGGAATCCCGGATGTCCACCGATGAATAAATGGGAAGCTCGTTGCTATGTTCATAACGCGAATACCACTCATGGATCGCAGGAAGTTTTTGCAGAATGCTGGCCAGCCATTCAGGATGGCGGGTGGCTAAATTTTCAAAGGTTGGAAGCGGCATTATGTTCTCAGCTTATAACCAATTTTAAACAGAAAAACCGTAAAATAAAACATCCCCAAAGCCAGGCTGACCGCAACCCCCATGGATATAAGCAGGGAGGCTTCGGCAACGCCCGTCACCGAGTAACGGACCCCGGACACAAGATAGAACATGGGATTATATTTTGTGATCTGCTGTAAAACGATCGGCAGCATCTCCACCGGATGGAAGACCCCTCCGAGAAGGACCAGCGGAACAATGACATACGTATTCCACAGTGTCAACATATTGAAATCTTCCGCCCAAAGGGCCGCCAGCATTCCGGCACAGGCAAAGATAACGGAAATCGTAAATAGAAAAAAGAACAACAGCCAGGGATGCGCGATCGAAGAGACCGTAAAGAACAAAGACACGACAAAAACCCCGCTGGAAACAAGCAGCCCGCGCACCACACCGCCGGTCAAAAGCCCCAGAACCATTTCAAAATACGACAAGGGAGAGAGCAGGACTTCCTGGATATGGTTATGCCATCTGCCGATAAACAGCGATGAACTGGTATTTTCATAAGAGCTAGAAATGGCATGCATGGTCATCAGCCCCGGAACAATAAACTTCAAATACGTCCAGCCAGTTGAGCCGAAATCAATGCGGCTTCCGATGGCCACCCCGAAAATGAACAAAAAAAGAACGGACGAGATCAGCGGTGGGAAAATAGTTTGAGTCGCGACCGTCAAAAACCGGACGATTTCCCTCTTACTCAATGTTAAAACTCCCGTCGGATTGCTAAACATCACTGAACTCTTTCTGTTTCGTGGCGTCTAAAAAGACGTCTTCTAACGATTGATCGCGTAAGACCTGAGTCTTTTCACCAAAACGCTCAATACGGCCCTGGTGAAGAATGCCGATCGTCCGGCAGAGCTTTTCTGCTTCTTCCATATAATGCGTTGTTAAGAAGATTGTTTTTCCTTCCTGATTCAGTTGCGTCAGATATTCCCAGATCATAAATTTCAGTTCCAGATCACAGCCGGCGGTGGGCTCATCAAGAATCAGGATTTCCGGGTCATGGATCAGACCCCGGCATAATAACAAACGCTTCTTCATGCCGCCGGAAAGCGCCCGGTGGCGGACATTGCGTTTATTGATCAATTCAAAACGTTTGAGGAGCTCATTGCAGCGGTCAAAGGCGCTGTCCGAGGGGATCCCGAAATATCCGGCCTGATAGATCAGCATTTGCTCAACCGTCAAAAAAGGATCAAAATTGAATTCCTGCGCGCACAAACCGATCAGCCGCCGGGCCTGCAGATAATCGCTGCGGTTATCAAATCCAAAGACTTCAATCGAGCCGGACTGGAAATTTGATAAGCCGGTCAAAACATTGATCGTGGTTGTTTTTCCTGCGCCATTGGGCCCTAAAAAAGCAAAAAAATCTCCGCGCTGAACTTGAAAAGAGACCTGGTTCAAGGCCTGAAGGGCACCGTAATATTTTGTCACATTGTCAATTTTGATTGCAATTCGCGAATCCCGCATCATAAAAGAACCCCTTGCTTATTGTCAAATTCTAACAGATGCCCGTCTCAATGGCAATCAATCAAATTCTTCGATAGATCTGTCGGATAATGTGTCAAAAATTCCGTTAACGTGCGTTCAATTTCAGAGGCATCGACTTGTTTCATAAGTTTTACGCGCAGTTTGCTGGACCCGGGAATGTCTCTGAAATATCCGCTATAAAATTTACGGAAGGCATACAAGCGCTCCTGGGTTCCTTTATGGTGCGCGTAATATTGCAAATGTTTTTTACAGACTTGCACCCGCTCATTCAGAGTCACTTCAGGCAGCCGCTGGCCGGTCTGAAAAAAATGTTTGACCTGTTTAAAAATCCAGGGGTTCTGAAGCGCGGCCCTCCCGATCATCACCCCGTCGCATCCACATTCCAACAGGGTTTTCGCATGCTCAGGATCCGTCACGTCACCGTTTCCAATAAGAGGAATAGAAATCACTTTACGGATTTTTTCGAGCCAACTCCAATCAGCCTGTCCCTTGTACATCTGCTGCTTTGTGCGGCAATGGACCGTTAACATCACGGCTCCGCAGTCTTCAACCATTTGCGCAACATCCAGAATGACGATAGAATCATGATCCCAGCCCAAACGGGTTTTAACAGTTACCGGAAAAGGAGAGGAGACAACAGTGCGCTTAACGATTTTCTCGAAATTTTTAAGGTCGCGCAGAAGACCGGCACCTTCTCCGCGGGCGGCATGTTTACGGGCACAGCAACCGGCGTTGATATCGATAAAATCCGGTTTCTGCAAAGCAACGATCTCGACGGCCCGCGAGAAGGAGTCTTCATTGATCCCAAAAATCTGAATTCCAACCGGGCGCTCTGCATCAAGAACATGAATTCGCTCTTTTGCTTTCTGAACATTGCGGATGAGCGCCTCAATGCTGGTAAATTCCGTCACCAGCACATCGGCCCCCAGTTCTTTGCAGGTCAAACGGAAGGGCTGATCTGTCACATCTTCCATCGGTGCTAAAAAAAGCGGCTTGTTTCCAAGCTCAATAGATCCTATACGCACAGGCATTCTCTTTCGTTCATTTCGGTGCTTCTGTTATACCAAAACAATCAGTTTTTGCAAATATTAAAGAAATGGATATAATATCTTACTTTGAATGAGCCGCCAAAGGAAGGAAAAGGACGGATTTCATGATTCCGTACGCCAGGATATCATAGAATATGAAACGAAACCCAACAATCGCATTTCACACCATTGGTTGCCGATTGAATCAGTACGAAACCGCTGTCATCCGAAATACCTTTGATGCCGCCGGATATACCATTGTTCCATCCGATGAACCGGCCGATATTGTCGTGATCAACACCTGCACCGTTACGCACAAAAGCGATACGGACGCACGGCGCTTTATTACCCGAATCCGAAAATTGAATTCGGATGTGGCCATCGCGCTGATCGGCTGCCAAGCCCAGCTTCAATCCGCAGAGATCGCACACTGGCCAAATGTCCGCTGGGTGATCGGCAATGCCCGGAAATTCGACCTGGAGCTCATTGTCAAAGAATTCCATGATTCCCAAAAAGCTCATATTGATGTCCGGCCGATTGGGAAAGGGGCAACCTTTTCCGGCACGGCCTCGGCCTTTGGGATCGACTCGGAACATACCCGCGCAAATTTAAAAATTCAAGACGGCTGCAATTTTTTCTGCACATTCTGTGAGATCCCGTTTGCCCGGGGACGGGCCCGCAGCCGAGAGTTCAAGGATATTATTAAAGAGGCAACTGTCCTGGCCAATGCCGGCCATAAAGAAGTGATCCTGACCGGTATTAATTTAGGGACGTATCGCCATAAGGAAAAAGATCTTTTGGATGTGGTCAAAGCCCTGGATGATATTCCGAAAATTAAACGGATCCGGATTTCTTCCATTGAACCGCTCGCCATTCCCAAGGGCCTGATCACTTTAATGGCCTCGGAAACAAAACTTTGCCGTCATCTTCATTTGCCGGTGCAGCATCTGCATAATGACATTCTTAAGGCCATGCGGCGCCGCTATTCCATTTCAGATATTCAGCGGTTTGTTCAGGATCTCATTGAGCAGGTTCCGGCGGTGTGTATCGGAACCGACCTGATCGTCGGTTTTCCGGGAGAAACAGAGGAACATTTTCAGTTTGCGTGTGACCAATTTAAAACGTTACCGTTCCATTACGCGCATGTGTTCAGCTACTCCGACCGTCCGCATGCCCGCAGCCGTACACTTTTAAATAAAATCGACCCGCGCGAGATCAAAAAACGCAGTCAACGGCTTCGCGATCTGACTCGACGCAAACGTCTTACATTTTATCAGTCCGCGCTTGGAACCGCGATCCCGGTTCTGTTTGAGCAAGAAAAAGACGGTTTTTGGCATGGACTGACGGACAACTTTCTGCAGGTCCGCACTCTCTCAGAAAAATCATTGAAGAATACGATAAAAACCGTTACATTACAAGCTGCTAATTATACGGGAGTGAGAGGGGATCTTAGATGAGTGAAACGCAACAACCCGCCGAAAAAAATAATCCGTCTGAAGGAAATCTTCCGGACGGATCAAATGGCAATCCGTCGATCCCATCTCAGGACGCAGCGGATCAGAATGCGAATTCCGCCACTCCAGTCCCGGATGGTTCAGAGCATTCTGCCTCAAATCAATCCGGCGCGGAATCTGCTGTCCCTGCCGCTGAAATCAGCGAATACAAAGATGATTTTTCATTTTCTATCCGCAGCGGATTATTGCCGGATAACAAGCGGGGGATCTTTGTCGTTTTAGGAGACCGGGAAGAGATCAATCAGGACTGTTTAAGTGTCATTCAGAAATACGGAATTGAGCCCTTTATTATTCATCCCAACACGTCCTGGCAGGATCCGCGTTCAGTAAAAGATCTTTTGACCCAGCATCCTAAAACAACTTTCGCTTTTGTCCTTTTAACCGGGGACGATTTTGTCTATTCCCGTAAAGACGGCAAGCCGGCAACGGCAAAACTTAAGTCAGAACAAGAGGTTGTCTTTATTCTTGGATACCTGCTGGGAGCATTTGGTCTGCAGAACGTGTTTATCCTTTATAAAGCGCAGAAGAGCTTTCTCTTTCCAACTAGTGCACAAAACGCCAACTTTGTGGCCTATGAAAAAAATGGTTTCTGGCTGCAGATTTTCGAAAATCGTTTAAAAGAACGAGGATTGCTGGACACCCCCAAATAAGTATGTTATATAAGAATAGTATGAAAATTACATTCCAAAATAAATACAGTGGATTTACGCTTGTTGAGATCTTAATTGTTGTGGTGATCATTGCGATGCTGGCGTTAATGGCCATACCCAATCTGTTAAGAGCTAAGATTACGTCTAACGAAACCGTGGTTCAAGCCAACCTGAAAGCAATCGGCAGCGCATTAGAAAATTACGCAGTCATTAATGTAGTGTATCCTGCGGCTACTGATACTTTGATCGGAGACGCTCCGCCATATATTAATCGGGACTTTTTTACAGGTGATCATTCTGGCTACACATATACGGTAACCAGTCTTTCAGATTATGCCTATACGATTACTGCCACTCCAATGTCTGCCAGTACCGGAACCCATACCTATGTTCTCACCACCGGGGCCATTATTTCCACATTGTAACCCATTCGAATTTTTCTTGAAAAACCATAAATTCTACTTTAAAATGCTCTTCGATTTGAAACAATTTATACTAAGGACTTACAATGAAACAAAAAGAATTTGAAATTCTCGACCGTAAAGTGATCATCCGCATCAAAGACCGCATTTGCGAAACCGAAGAGGAGCTGCTCACCAGCGCGCTTTTTAAGCATATCCTGAAAATTTGTGTACAACAGCTACAGACCCACAACTCCTACTTGCTCAAAATTTTCTCATCACCGGAACAGACCGCAGCGGAAAATCTCAACACGCTATTAAAAACATTTATTTTCCTGACGAAAATGCCGCTGGATCTGGTTCCGAAAGTGGTTCCTGAGGCAGCAGAACTGCTTAAAAATAAAGCGTTGCTCAATGAATTCGTTGATTATTTATACAATTTTTGGCGAAGCTATGATCGATTCATCATTTGTTTATCCAAAGAGCAGGGTCTTGAAACGCGGCCTTACCGCATCTTCAACAACACGATCGAACATTTGACACATCTGGTCCGCGCGACGTATCGGGATATTCAAGAGAACATTACCGGAAGCCATCCCAACATCTTTCGCCAAGTCCGTGCCGGTGCAGAGATCTCAACGATCGCTGTTCCCAATAAAATGAACTTCACCTCAAAAGATTATGCGCGGATCAACACGATTCCGGTCATCCAGCAGGTTCTTCTGTATCCGCCGTTGATCTTAAATCCGCCGATGAACAAACGGACCGGTGTTTTTGAAAAGGTGGAAAAGAATCCGATCAAAAATATCAATTTTGATAAAAATGATTGGCTGTGTTACCCAGCCAAAGTCGGCGAACTTTTGATCTTGGTTTATTTTCATAAAAAATTTGCCGAATTGGGGTTTTCTCTCTGCAATCTGTTTGAGCTCGCGCAGGATGAAGACCTTAAGAAAAAACCGGACGCAATTTATTTCTATGGCGTTGACCGCGCCAGCATCGCCGGTCTGGGAAAATCGTTTACGATCTTTTATGAAGACGTGAAGGCCGATATGCTTATTGCAGCTGCACCGAATGATGATGAGTTCGGCTATTTCGGCTACCTTAAAAAAATGATCCTGACCCTTCATAATGCCATCATGATGAAGCGGGGCATTTTGCCGTTTCACGGAGCATTGGTTCAAATCATCCTGCCGAAAGATCGCAAGACCACGGTTCTAATGATCGGGGATACCGGGGCCGGCAAATCCGAAACGCTGGAAGCCTTGCGGGAATTCGGCAAGTCAGAAATACAGGACATGATGATCATTGCCGATGATATGGGGTCGATCCAATTAAACAAAGAGGGAGCCCTGGGTTACGGAACAGAAATCGGGGCATTCTTGCGCCTGGATGATCTTCAGCCCGGCTATGCGTTTGGACAAATGGACCGCGCCATTATTATGAGCCCCAGCAAGATCAATGCCCGCATTGTTCTGCCGGTCACAACATTCGAACGGGTCATTTGCGGCGTTAAAATCGACTACATCCTTTACGCCAATAATTATGAAGAAATTGACGCGGATCATCCGCTGATTGAACAGTTGGACAATGCTGAAATCGCCCTGCGGACATTCCGTGAAGGGACGGTCATGAGTAAGGGAACCACCACCTCCACCGGATTGGTCCATTCCTATTTTGCGAATATTTTCGGCCCACCCCAATACAGAGCGTTGCACGAAAAACTTGCTCAGAAATATTTCAAGAAATTCTTTGATTCAAAAATTTTCATCGGGCAAATACGCACGCGTTTAGGAATTCCGGGTTATGAACGCACCGGTCCCGCTGCGGCCGCCCAGACGCTGCTCGACATTCTTAAAAAGGCCCGGAAATAAGCCGTTCCCGTTTATTTGATTTGAAGAGTTTCGGCTTCGGAGTATAATAAACGAAAATCCAAAAAGGAGGCGGATATGAAAAAAACCTTAATCAGCGTTCTCATTTTGGCAGTCCTGAGTTTTGCGCCATCTCTGAGTTTTGCGCAAAAGGCTATGATGAAGGAAGAAGGCAAAGCCAGCGAGCAGGAGAAGCCCGTGGGTGAACGCATGCCTATGAAACATGGCATGAAGGACGGCATGTGTCCCCTGTGCAGTATGACGATGGGCTCCATGATGAAACGGGAAGTTGTTGCCTCCGGAGACGGCGGCGTCATTATTCTGTCAGGGAATAAACTTTCCAAATATGACAAAGATCTTAATCTGGTCAAAGAAATCGAGCTCCCCAATCCAATGGATACAATGGGAGAGAAGATGGCCGATATGAAAAAAATGTGCCCTCTGTGCCAGAAAAAAATGATGCAAATTTCTGATTCTGATTCCAAGATGACGGACACAGAAAAAAAATAAGGCAGCTGTGTTTAGCGTTTTAAAAAGAGGCGGATCTTTCCGCCTCTTTTTTCTGTCCGAATTCGATCCGCAACGATTCGAAGGATCTCCTTCCGAACACATCACAAACAAAACGATATTCTGAATTCTTGAAATAAACCACGATTCAAAGCCGGAAAATCGGCATCTCAACGAGTATTTCATGTGTACACTTGAATGTGCTCGGGTGTTATACTATACTAAAAAAATATTACTTATAATATTTATTGAAACGACCGTATCGGATTTCAATCATGGATCAAAAACTCGAAGTAACCATTTTGCGTCCGGATGATGCGTTACACCGCGGATTTTGGCAGCTCTATGGCGATATCATCAAAGAACTGACGTCAAATCTTTGGCTTATAAAACAGCTTTTTAAGAGCGACATGTCCTCCTACCGTCAATCATTACTCGGCATTTATTGGATGATCATTGTTCCTTTTCTCAGCCTCCTGGCCATCCTGACTTTGCAGGAATCCCATGTTTTCAATATCGGCTCACTTCAAGTTCCTTATCCGGTTTATGCCATTATGGGGCTGGCGTTCTGGCAAATCTTCTCAATGGGTCTGATGTCGGCAACCGCCTCCTTAGTGAACTCCCGTGAGCTGATCTTAAAAGTGAACTGCTCCCGCAAAGCCATTGTGATTGCCTCCATCGGGCGGGCCATGATCGGGTTCGGCATTCAGATCGCGGTCCTTTATGTGCTCTTTCTCTGTTACGGGATTCAACCAACCCCATACTTCTTCTTATTGCCGTTGATGGTCCTGCCGCTTCTTTTGCTGACCCTTTCGTTCGGTTTCATCTTAGCCCTCTTAAACTGCATTATCCGTGATGTCGGAATGGGGCTGGGATTTCTCCTGACAGTTTCATTATTATTAACGCCTGTTTTCTATGTCAAGCCAGCCCAGGGCTGGCTGGCGCATATGACACAATTCAATCTGTTGTACTATCTCATTGACGTACCCCGGTCATTGGTTCTAACCGGATCGTCCTCAGCGATCACGGGTTATACCGTATCAACGATCGTCTCGTTTCTTTTGTTTGTTGAAACCCTGAAATTATTTCACCTGACAGAACACCGGATCGCAGAAAAGATTTAATATGAGCAAACATTTCGCCATCGAACTCAAGGGTGTCTCTAAAAAATACTGCAAAAACCTGCGCAAATCCATGCTTTACAGTATCAGTGACATCGCGCACAACATGCTTCATTTGTCATCTCACTCTGAACGGTTAAGGGATAATGAATTCTGGTCGCTTAAGGACGTCTCCCTAGCGATTGAGACCGGCCAAGTTGCCGGCCTCATCGGACCGAACGGATCTGGAAAAACAACATTATTGAAACTGATCGACGGGATTTTCTGGCCGGACACCGGAGAGATTCGGACCCGGGGGACCCTGGGCGCCCTCATCTCGGTGGGAGCCGGTTTTCATCCGATGCTCAGCGGCCGTGAGAATATTTTTCTCAACGGCGCGATCCTGGGGCTGTCAAAATGTGAAATCCAAAAAAAGTTTGACCAAATCATGGCGTTTTCCGAAATCGAACAGTTCCTGGATATGCCGGTCAAAAATTATTCCTCCGGAATGTTTGTCCGCCTCGGCCTGGCCATCGCCGTGCATTGCCGTCCCGACATCCTTTTGGTTGATGAAGTCCTGTCGCTCGGAGACCAGCTCTTCCGCAATAAATGCGTCAAAAAAATTATTGAATTGAAAAACACCGGCACCACCGTTATTCTTGTGGCCCACAACTTTGACCTGATCCAAATGCTGTGTGATAACGTTTACGTTCTGCATGAGGGCAGCCTGATCTTTGCCGGGGAAACCAATCAGGCCATTGCACAATACTCCGCGCTCATGGCGGACCTGAGATCGTCCCGCCACCCAGCCGCGTTCTGTCTTCATTTCGACCCGACTCAAACTTTTTCCGATGATATCAGCGTCGTCAAGATCGGTCTCCTCAATGACCAAAATGCAACCATTGATCAAATGGGTGAAGGGGAGGATATTACGGTCCTCTACACCATTCAGCTGAACCGTGAAGTCTGCCAACCCCGCTTCAGCGCATCGATCGGCAATGATATGCTTAAAAATATCATCTGGCAAACAAATCTGGAACAAAAAATTGAATTCGGCAATATCGGGCCCGGAACATATGAGCTGAAAGTCAAATTCGTCAAGCCGTCATTATCCCCCGGAGTTTACGAAACCGTTCTCGGCGTTTATGACACAGAAAAAGGGGAGAACATGTTGAATCACCGTTTGCAATCATCACAGTTTAGAGTCACTGGACATATTCCCCTGCGTGGTATTATCAAATGTTCCAGTGAGTGGCTTCTCAAAAAGAAATAACAATGGCGGATGTATATGTGTGGCATTGTCGGAATTTGTCAGTTTGACGACAAAAATGTGCAGCGCGAGACTCTCTTAAAAATGCGGGAGACCCTCAAGCATCGCGGGCCTGACGATCAAGGACTGTTTATTTCATCAAATCAGCAAGTCGGCCTCGGTCACCGCCGCCTCTCCATTGTTGATTTAACCGCTGCCGGTAATCAACCGATGTCCAATGAAGACGCTACGGTCTGGATCACCTATAACGGTGAAATTTATAACTACCATTCCTTGCGATCGCAATTACAAACGTTAGGGCATCACTTTAAGTCCCAAACCGACACAGAAGTGATCGTTCATGCCTATGAAGAGTTCGGCCCGGAATGCCTTCATAAACTGAACGGCATGTTTGCCTTCGCCATTTATGACCAGAAGAAAAACCAAGTCTTTGCGGCCCGCGATCGATTCGGAATTAAACCGTTCTATTATCTCCTCAAGGAATCACGCACCTTTGCATTTGCCTCTGAGATCAAAGCCCTGATCCATGCACCGCATTTTGAAAAATCTTTAAACCATGTGGCCATCGGAGATTTTTTTAAATATCATTATATCCCAACACCCAAAACGATCTGGTCAGATATTCAAAAACTTCCCCATGGGCATTATCTGACGGTAGATCTAACCACAAAACACATTGCTCTTCACCGTTATTATTCCTTAGAGGATCGCCTCGCAGACCGACAGCCGGCAACTGTTGACCAGGTTTATCAGCTTTTGGAATCTTCCGTCACTGATCAATTACTCTCCTCAGATGTAGAGGTTGGCATTTTTTTAAGCGGCGGGCTGGACTCTTCCACAATTGCATATTTGGCGTCAACCAAACAAAACCGCATCAAGACATTTTCGATTGATTTTCAACCCGATCGCTTTAGCGAGCTTAAATACGCTCAGGATGTTTCGAAAAAATTCAAAACTGAACATTTCGCAGAAACAATGGCAGACATTCAAGACTGCGACATTCAAAATTTCGCTGACATCTATGATGAGCCCCTGGCGGACAACTCCTGTATTGCGACCGACACCTTAAGCCGGCTTGCCAGCAAGCACGTTAAGGTCGCCTTATCCGGAGACGGAGGGGATGAGGTCTTTGCCGGATATACATGGTACGACCAATGGCTCGCGCAGAAACCTCGTATGGGCATAGCCTTGATCACGAGTTTTTACAAAAAAATTGGGTTGAAAAATAACGTTTGGAATTTCGAACGGCAATATTCAGATATTCTTGCAAATGGATTCTATTTGAATGAACTGAAGTCCTTATTAGCAACAGACGTTTACAAAAACTTTATCCAAGGACACGATCAAATTCTTGAACGCTTTCATCAGAATAAATTCAAAAGTGTCCGGGCGCTTCAATACGTTGATCTGAACACATTTTTGGTTGATGATCTCTTGTCGAAACTTGATCTGGGCAGTATGGCGAATTCTCTCGAAGTTCGTGTTCCGTTCCTGGATCACCACTTGGTTGAGGCTGTTTTCTCATTAGATAAAAAAGATTTTCCTGCCTATGCCACAGGCAAACCCTTAATTAAAAAACTTTTATCGAAGACATTCAGCAATGAGTTTATAAACCGGCCGAAAAGAGGGTTTTCTGCTCCCTTTTATCACTGGCCTTTCTTAAAAAGCGCTGCTCAGGAAATCTTAAACGGTCAAGCGATCAAGCTTGGAATCCTGAAATTTGACTATGTCCAAAAAACACTAACTACCCATAACAAAGTACGAGCACGACGGATTTGGCTTCTGCTGGTTTTTGAAATGTGGCTGCGCCGCTGGTTTGAAAGATAGGGCCTAGATGAATCAAAACTCAAAATTAATTTATATTTCTCAAGGCAATATCCCGTGCAAATGGACGCACTCCATTCAAATCATGAAAATGGCTGAAGGATTCAGTCAGCGGACCAATAACTTTGTCTTACTGACTCGCGGGCCGATCCATAGCCTTTGGGAATCCAATCAGCGCATTTTTGACTATTACGGCATAACACATTCGTTCCCATTAATTAAAGTTCCGTCAGTCTTTAAATGGAACGATGAAGATGACATGACAAAAAGCTACCGCTTTTTTAATATGCTGTCATTACGCTATGCGAAATGTTTTGCGAAGCCCATTGTCTATACCCGCCATTCTGCTGTCGCCTATCAAGCCTGTCAGCTTGGTTTACCAACTATTTTTGAGTCTCACTCCGGAACCGATACCGCCGGATTTTCTTATCAAAAACTGATCAAAGATCATCCCAAATTATTAGGCGTGGTCTTGACCTCTCATCAACTCGAAGAAGCCTATCTGCAGGAAGGATTTCCCGCCAAAAGTCTTCTCGTTCAGCCCAACGCCGTTAATCTCGATCTGTTTCAGATCACTGCTGATCAAAAAAGTCTGCGGGAAAAATTGCAGCTGCCTCTGGAAAAGCCCGTTGCTCTTTATAGCGGCCACCTTTTTCCCTTTAAGGGAATCGATCTGGTCATTGCCTGCGCAGAACAGATGCCGCAGGTCACCTTTGTCATCGTGGGAGGGAGCGCTCCGGACGTCCAAAGGTATTCGGAGGCGACCGCACACATAAAGAATATCAAATTCACGGGGTTCGTTGCCAACACGCTGATCTCGCATTTTCTCTGCGCGGCAGATATTTTGCTGCTGCCGAATCTGTCTTCAACGCCTTTATCGAATTTGACTCCGATCAAACTCTTTGAATATTGTGCCGCTCAGCGTCCGATTGTTGCCTCGGATCTCAAACCCTTTCGGGACTTCCTTGTTCACGGAAAGAATGCGCTCCTTTTTCAGGCGGATGAGGTTTCCTCGCTTAAAAGCATGATTGAACGGCTGATCGCTGACCCCAATTTGCGTTCTGAACTATCACGCCAGGCCTATGAGATCGCGCAACAGAATACTTGGATAAAGAGAGCTGACGCCATCCTGAGCCGCTTCGCTCCGGAACTATTAATCGATCAGAAAGGGACACATCCTTGAGTTCACCCCGCGTATCCATTTTAATGTCGGTGTATAACGGCCAAAAATTCCTGGAGAAAGCCATCCGTTCGATCCTTAATCAAACGTTCTCCGATTTTGAATTTATCATCATCAATGATGCCTCGACGGACCAGACACCGGACATCATAAAATCATTTTCCGACAATCGTATCTTTGTCATTCATCACAGCCGGAATGTGGGCTTAACACGATCGCTCATCGAAGGGGTCAACCGCTGCCGCGGTCCCTATATCGCCCGCATGGATGGCGATGACATTTCCTGTCCCGGCCGGATCGAAATTTTATATAAATTCTTTCAGGAAAAACCATCCGCCGGGGCAGTCGGCAGCTTTGTGGAGTTTATGAACGATTCCGATAAAACCTATTGGGGCTGGGAACTGCCGCAAATGCCATCTCAGCTGCACACTCATCTGTTAAGTGGCAACAGCCTTTCCCATGGTTCCATGATGTTCAAAAGAGATGTTTATCAAAAGGCCGGCGGGTACCGCACGCAATTTCAATTCGCTCAGGACTTTGATTTGTGGCTTCGGATCTCGGAAATTTCAGAAATTTCGGTGATCAATCAATTCCTCTACCGTCACCGCCGAAGCCCGGACCGTCTTTCTGCCCGTTACTGTCACCAGCAAATTCACTTCATGCTTCTGGCGCTGATGCTTGCCGAAAAGCGAAGGGAGACGGGGATTGATTATTTCACCAATGATCTTGATTTCACCACCGCGGAATTATTCGCGCTGACTTGGAAATATTATGCGAAGAACAAAGAGTTCTACCAAGATTATCTGATTAAAAACTCAAATAAAATTGTCCATGAATTGTATTCTGCAGGACACTATTGGGCGAGCCTGAAATTAAAGTTTAAGACAAAATGCATTCTTCACAACTTCAGGAGATTTTATCAGCATGCCTGATCTTGATCATATTCCGATTACCAGTACGGTCCTTGACCGGACCGCGCTCAAAGGCGCTCCCAGAACCAGCGTGATTGTCCTGACCTACCATTTCGCCGGACGCCTTTTAAAGCCAATGCTGCTCAAATTGCTGAATGAGCAAACCGGACCGGCCGATTATGAAGTGATCCTGGTGGATAACAACGAGACGCTGGACATCACGTCATTTGTGACGGACCTGCCCCTTCGCTACATCAAGACGGAAAAAAATTCAGGGGTCAGCATCGGACGCAATATCGGCGCTCAGCACGCAAGAGGGGACATTCTCATTTTTATCGATGACGACGCTGTTCCACATCAGGATTTTATTGTGAGCCATCTCAACGCCTATGCGAATCCTTATATTTTCGGTGTCCGCGGACGGTCTTTTCCGAAAAATAAAACAACCCTCAATCGATTTGCGACCCATTATGATCTCGGGACAGCGCAAAAACCGTTTACGATCAATACGGAATTTAACTGCTCATTCCGCAAGGCCATCTTTCAAGAGGCGGGAGGGTTCCTGCACAATCCGGTCATGTATCACGAAGGGATCGATTTGAGCTGCCGGATCTCCCGTCACTACCAGGCGTTCGATCACCTTGTCTATGACCCCAATCCGATCGTCTATCATAATTATGCGGAAAATTTCTCCGAGTTTGTTAAAAAGAAATTTTACAATGAGTTCAATTACCGTTTTCTCTATCAGACATATCCGGATTGTGTGGCGTATATGGATAAATTTAAATCGGGTCAAAGTCCCGCTGCAGAGCCGCTGACGCGCTGGACACAGCTCAAAATGAAATGTTTGGACCATTTGGCAACCGGTTTGGCAAAACGAGAACTCAAAAAGGCGACGGTATGAACTTTTCGATCATTATTCCGGTTTTCAATGCTGAACGGACTTTGAAGGCCTGTCTGACGTCTGTAACGAATTTGGATTACCCTGCCGATCAATATGAAATTATCTGCGTGGATAACGGCTCAACCGATGTGTCCATCAAGATCATTCAATCCTTCAAGAAGGTCCGGCTCATCCTCGAACACAACCGGCAAAGCTCTTACGCGGCCCGTAATGCCGGCATTCAGGTGGCCGACGGCAAGCTGCTGGCCTTTACGGATGCCGACTGCATTGTTTGCGCAGATTGGCTTTTACAATTGGAGCAGGCCTTTGAGGACCCTTCCGTCGGTGGAGTCGCCGGTCAAATTCTGCCGGCCGAACCAAAAACCTTTATTGAACGCTACCAGGTCAGCCGGAGAGTCTTGAATCTTGAAACCATGCCCTTCCCCTTCAAAGGATTTCCGGTCACCGCCAATGCCGCGTATCGTTCAGAGATCTTTACGGAGATCGGGTTATTCCATGAACAGTTGATGTCTTGCGGCGACTTTGAATTGGGACAGCGCATCAAAAATCACAGCAAATATAAGATCAAAGTCCAGTTGGACATAGCTGTGCTGCATCATCACCGGATTTCGCTGCCGGCGATGATCGGGCAGTACACGCGCTACGGTATCGGCCGAAAACATATCGATGAATTAAAAATTTTTCCCAAACCGCTTTCCTATCCGTGCCGCAACCCCTGGCTCTACGGAAGCCTTTATTTCTTCAAATATCTGTGGTCTTCGGCGAGAATCCTGTTGTCGCCTTTTTTCAAAGGGCCGCGTCTTCGGGAAATTTCCTTTCTCTGTCTAGACTTCCTCACTGAATTGACCATGCGTATTGCCTACGCCTGTGCCCCAAAGATTGAGCCGTTCAACCCCAAGAATTAAAACCAGCCACTGTTGTTTCAACTTTAATCAATGGAACCGGCACGCAATCCGGAGGCAGAAGGTGCGTTAAAGGAAAAGGGGGAAGGGGGAAGTATGCTGGCCCCTTTTGTCTAGACCAATTTTTCCCTGCAGAGGCGACTTAAATTTTCTGTGAAGCCGCCAATACCGGATCTATGAATTCCAACCCTGAAAATACCGACCAGGGCGTTTTGTAACCAAGTGACGAATGTCGCCGATCCATGTTGTAATCATCAAAAAATTCTTTGAGTCCTTCATGAACTTCCGGGATCGTCTGATATCCCTTGATATAAATATCATCGTATTTAACTGTCCGCCAGAGCCGCTCGACAAAGATGTTGTCAAGTGCCCGACCCTTGCCATCCATGCTGATGGCGATTCCTGCGTCTTCTAAAACTTTGATAAACTCCGCGCTTGTAAACTGACATCCCTGATCCGTGTTGAAGATTGCCGGTTTACCGTATTGCAATGCTTCTTTAAGACATTCGACACAAAAATCTGCCGTTAATGTATTCGACAACCGCCAAGAGATCACATAGCGGCTGTGCCAATCCATGACCGCCGTCAGATACGCGAAACCTTTCCCCAGGCGAATATACGTGATATCCATGCTCCAGACCTGATTTGCCCGAACGATAGGCACATCCCGCAACAGATACGGATAAACAGGATGCTGTGGGTTGCGCTTGCTGGTATTCCTCCTCGGAAGAATGGGAAAAAGTCCCATGTGCCGCATCAATGTCCGGACACGCTTGCGGCCGACCCAAATGCCACGGTCTCTGATCCGCCACATCATCTGCCTTACTCCAAGACTTGGCTTTTTTGTGAACAGTTCATCAATCAGGTTCATCAGCCGCACATTATCCTCGCTCCACGGCTCCGGCTCATAGTACAGCGTTGACCGGTTCAATCCAAGAAGCTCACATTGCCGCCTGACGCTCAGGCCGCCGTCATCCTCCTGGACGATAATGGCCCGCTTCTCTTCGAGTGTCAGACGTTCAATTTTTTTCTTAACCACTCATTCTCGACCTGTATCCGGCCGATCGTTTTGTACAACTCCTCGTTCTTCTCTTTGATCCCACGCATCTCTTCACGATCTGACCCCGCAAACACCCCGGCAAGACCTTCCCTGGCTTCACTCTTCCAGCGCGTGATCATGTTGGCATGCACTCCGAACTCGCTCGATAATTCTGCCATGGTCTTGTCGCCTTTAAGCGCCGCCAACGCCACCTTGGCCTTAAACTCGTTACTGAAACTTCTTCTTATTCTGCCCATTCTGGACCTCCTTGACTACGTTAGATTATACCTAACTCTTGCCTTTTTGTGGTCCAGTTTTCCGGGGGCATTATA
>JBBRHV010000026.1:0-24727 GCA_038222225.1 Candidatus Omnitrophota bacterium | reverse complement strand
TTTTGGGAACAGGTTCAGGATGCGACCGGCAAACCCGCCTTTATTACGGAATATGGGGCGCCTGCTTACGCGCGTCATATGACGATCAAAGAGGCGGAACATGCGCAGGCGCTGTATCATCGCGGCAACTGGATGGACATAGCGGCGAATCTGGCAGGAACAAAGGATGGGGTTGGAAATTCATTAGGCGGAGTGGTGTTCCAGGCGATTGATGAGTGGTGGAAAAATTACGAGCCGTTCTATCATGACCGGAAATCGGACGCGATCGGGCCTTTTCCGGGTGGTTATTACTTTGAGGAATGGTTCGGGGTGATGGGCCAGGGAGACGGCACGCACAGTCCGTTTTTAAGGCAGTTGCGGGAGGCCTATTTTGCCTATCAGGAAATGTGGACCGGGGCAGCCCAGAAATAATCTTTTTGGAATACATCTAGTTGCAAAATTTAGGGTAATAGTGGTATACTTATAAAAATATTCAGCCGTCTTAAACGGTTTTGACGAAACTAACTTGAAAGGGAGGAAAGTCGTATGAGCAAAGTTTTTATGGGAATTCTTGCCTGTGTTATAGGCCTGGCTGTGGTGGCGACACCCGCGCATGCTTATAATTACGGCGATTACAAGTCGTCCAGTTTGATCGCTAAGGCTTGGCAAGGACTTGAAGCAGGAGATATGGATGCGGTGATGGCTTACACCAAGAAGTGTTTTGAGCTGTATGAAAAGAAGGCCAAAGAAATGCAGGAGGGTTTGACTGGTTATGTGGCCGGAGAGAACGCCGAGATCTTTAAGATGTGGGCGCTCAATGACGTAGCCACCGGTTATTATATTCAGGGCGAAGCCTATCGCAAGGCAGGGATGAAAGAAGAGGCGAAAGCCGTCTATAAAAAAGTTGTGAATGAGTTTACCTACGGTCAGTGCTGGGATATCGGCGGATGGTTCTGGAAGCCTGCTGAAGCTGCCGCAGAAAAGATCGCGATGCTTGAAAGCGGATCAACGATTGATTATGGCGATTATAAATCGTCTACGTTGGCGGGCAAGGCCTGGGAAGCGTTAGCCGCTGAGGATCTGGATTCGGTAAAAGCTTATGTTTCAAAGAATTTAGAAATGTATGAAGAAAAGGCCAAAGAAATGCAGAATTCTTTGACCGAGTATCCGTGGGAATCGAATGAAGAAATCTTCAAGATGTGGGCGCTCAATGATGTGGGAACGTCTCTTTTTATATTAGGAGAAGCGTACTCGAGAGCCGGTGATATGGCAAAGGCCAAAGAAGCATTTCAGAGACTGGTTGATGAGTTTTATTATGCGCAGTGCTGGGATCCGGGTGACGGTACGACAGGCTGGTTCTGGAAGCCGGCGGATGCAGCTCAGGGAAAACTTTCTGAGATGTCTGAATAAAAAGTGTGTGCTGATGAAGATGTTATGTGAAGAGGATCCTCAAGTTCGGAAAACTTGAGGATCCTTTATATTTAATCGAAAGCAAAATGCTAGGGGAAGAGATGACGTTTAAACAAACATTTTTTTATGTATTGGTATTTGCCTTTGTTTTAGGGTGCGGAGGCGCTAAGCCCGGACAGGATGTGCCTGCTCCGTCGTCAGCGTCAGCCGTGACGCAAGAGGAATCTCAATTTAAGCCGTTTATTGTTTATCAGAATAAAGGCACGCGTGACAATCATTACGTTCCTTCCGGGTTTATGCCCAACGGGAATTGTTTGGAGTTTAATGATTCGTGGAGAGAAGGCTGTTATGAAGGCAGCTCATGCATCAAGACCGTTTATGATGTGGAATGCTCCCGGAATGATCAGCAGTGGGCTGGGATTTACTGGCTGAATCCGGCGAATAATTGGGGTTCACGCAAAGGGGGTTTTGATCTGACCGGAGCGGAAAAGTTGACTTTTTGGGCTAAAGGCGAAAAAGGCGGTGAGCGCATTGAAGAGGTGGTTGTCGGAGGGATCTCGGGAGGGGATTACCCGGATTCGGATTCTGCGATGATCGGGCCGGTGATCTTAACGAATGAATGGCGTCAGTATACGATCGATTTGAGGGGAAAAGATTTGTCTTATATCAGCGGGGGGTTCTCTTGGTCAACCAATGTGAAAGTCAATCCTGAGGGGTGCATTTTTTATTTAGACAGTGTTCAGTACGAATAAGGAAGAGCCGATTTTTTTGAGCCGCCTTTGGATCTCCATCCAAGGGCGGTTTTTTTATGGATAAAAAATTGAAGGGCTTTGGTCGCAACATATTGCAATGTATAATTTTATTGTTTTTTGCTTGTATTGCTTTTCGAACTTTGTTATATTCATAATTGCATCATAATATGCAATGCCTTGTAGTCTTTTCTATTGTTTCCCGACGGGAAAAATAGACGCCATTCAAATGCGAGCGTTTTATCTAAAAGGAGATCATCGCATATGTCTAAAGTCGCAAAATTACTTATTGTATTTCTAGGCGGAGCCCTGCTTTTGGCTTTACTATATGGCGCTTTTATCACGATACAAAAGCAGCAGATCGCTCAGACGGAAGCCTCTTTGCAGGAGCAGATAGAACAGTCTTCCGTTAGAGAAAAGAAGTACATTACAGACATCAATGCGGTCAAGGAGCAAATCGCGGCTGCTGAGCAGACGAAGTCTGAAATCGAGAAGAAGCTGAAAGACTTGGAAGGCGTTGATGTGGACAGTCTGAAGGCGCAGATGGACGGATTGAAAAAGGAGCGGGATGATTGGAAGGCTAAGGTCGAGGCTTTAAAGAAGGAACGGGAAGGGCTTTTGGTTAAGTTGGATGAAAAACCGAAAGAGAAAATTGTTTACAAATATATTGAGTCGGAAGGGCAGCAGGCATCGGCGGTGGCGCCGGTTGTCAGCGGGAGCGACGATGTTTATTGGGCGCAAGTTCTGAAAGAAAAGACCTCCCTGGAGCTTGAGGTTGAGAAGCTGAAAGGAAGACTGGCCGAGGGCACGGTCGCAATAACGGAATTAAAGAAAAAAAATTCCGATTTTCAGCTGGAATTAAGTCAGCTGACCTATCAGAAAGAAGAAATTGAACGTGAGATCAAATACGGGAAAGATTTATCGGACAGTCTGTCGCTGGAGCTTGCCCGTGCACAGAATGACAAAAAATTCTTAAATGATCGATTGTTGAAGTTCAATGATGAAAATTCGACCTTACGGGAGCAGATCAAGCAGCTGACGTCAACAAAAATCGCGCTGGAAAAGAGCATTGTTCGTTTGCAGGAGGATAAGAAATCCGTTGAGAAGAAATTAATGGAAACGGAGAATGTCATACAAGGCCGCATTGATGAAATTTGGCAGATTAAAAACAGTCTGGATCAGACCATGAAGCCTGAAGCGAAAAACGGAAACGGAGTGGAGCTGGCTCCGATTGTTGTCTCTTCGGCCGATAGTCCGGGGTCTTTTCAAAAGGTATCAAATCCGAATGCCCCAGGCATTGACGGCAACATTGTTTCGGTGAACACGGAAAATAATTTTGTGATTATTGATATCGGTGAGGATTCCGGCATAAAAGCAGGCGACACCTTAAATGTTTATCGTGAAGCCGCATATGTCGCCGGGCTGGAAGTGATTCAGGTGCGCAAGGATATTGCGGCCGCTGATATCATTAGCCGGGTTTCCGATATTCAAGTCGGAGATGCCGTACGTTAATGTTGGATCGGAGATTAGACGTGAATAAGAAACGCCGAGTGGGTATTGAAGATGTTGCAAAACGGGCTGGAGTTTCGATCACGACTGTTTCGCGTGTCATTAATCATGTTCCTACCGTCAGTCCTAAAAATCAAGCCAAGGTTGAAGAAGCGATTGCCGCGTTAAATTATGAACCTGACGCCAATGCGCAGCGTCTGGCGCGGGGCTTAAATAATGCCATCGGTTTTGTCATGCCGGGGTATCCTGGCATTTTTTATTCTTTTTATGCCATTGAGCTGATCCGCGGCGTCGGCCATGCCTGCGAAACATTGCGTCTGGACCTGGTCTTTCATATTACCAATGGATTTAATGATCTGAATACCAGCAGTGTCGGCGGAATTGTTTTTGCGGATATCATTGAAAATCGCCGTCAGATTGAAGCGGCGTCTGCCGCAGGCATTCCTTGCATGGTGATCAATAATATTGTTTTGGACATGGATGTGAGTTATATCGGGATCGATAATATCGCAGGAGGCAGTCTGGTTGCGGATTATTTAATCGAATTAGGCCATAAACGGATTGCCATGATCACGGGAAGCCTTCAGACCCAGTCCGGTCAGCACCGTTTGGAGGGTTTCCGAAAGAAGATGTTGGACCGTTTAGGGGATTTTCCCGATGAAATGTGCATCGAAGGTGATTACTCGCGCCGTAGCGCGCGCATGGCAACCGAAAAATTGTTGGGGCTTCCGAAGCCTCCTACGGCGATCTTTGCGTCGTCAGATGATATGGCCCTTGAAGTTCTGGCGGTACTCAACGAACGTAATATCCGCGTTCCGCAGGACATTTCTGTCATCGGATTTGATGACAGTCCGGATTCGCTTTACGGCCAGGTCTCGTTGACCACTGTTCATCAGCCGCTTTTTCAGATGGCCGAGGAAGCGGTACGCATGCTGAACGCGATCGTGCTGCAGAAGGAAACGCAGCCGTTTCATAAAGTATTAATTCCTGAACTAGTCATGCGCGATTCCTGCGCAGGCCCTAAAGGCTGATAATTCAGAGCTCCCCCCGTATTGACAAGCGTGTATATTCCCGTTAAAGTAGGGTCATTTGGGGGAAGGTTTTAGGCTGAAATTGACATGAAGGAGAAGGCAAGGTGCATAGGATGTTTACGATTGTTCTCTATTTGCTTTGGATCCTGACGATCGCGTTTATTCTGGCGGCAACGTTTAATAATTTCCAATATGAGGATTTGAATCTTCTTGCTGTTGTTTTTTTAGTCTTTTCTCTGATCAACTCCTTTTTTATAATCTTCCAGAACCGTAAAAAATAATCAGCATCCATATTTTTCAGGACTATGATGTCGAATCATGAATTTCAAGTTATTGTGATCGGCGGCGGACATGCCGGTATCGAAGCGGCCTTGGCATCAGCCCGTATGGGTTGCTCTACGGCGATGGTGATCATTTCCAAAGGAACCATCGGACAGATGAGTTGTAATCCGGCGATCGGTGGTGTCGGCAAGGGGCAGCTGGTTAAGGAAGTTGATGCTCTTGGCGGGGAAATGGGTTTGGCGGCGGACCGGACCGGACTTCAGTTCCGGCAGCTGAATGCCTCCAAGGGACAGGCGGTTCGTTCCTCAAGATGCCAGGCGGATCGTCGGCGTTACCGTGAATATATGCAAGGGGTTGTTCAGGCCCAAGAGAATCTGGTTGTCGTTGAAGACATGGTTTCTGAGATCTGCGTTGAAGGCGGACGGGTCTGCGGTGTTCAGACCCAGGGGGGGGTGAGGTTTAAGTCCAGGGCGGTTGTGATCGCGGCCGGGACATTTTTGCGCGGTCGAATGCATATTGGGCCCAAGATCATCGAAGGAGGACGGGTCAACGAACCGGCGGCGGTCCGCTTAACCGATAATCTCGCGGATCTGGGATTTAAGGTCGTGTATTTTAAAACCGGAACGCCTCCCCGTCTTGATGGAAAAACGATTGATTTTTCGAAAATGCAGATTCAGCATTCGGATGACCGGCCGGTACCGTTTTCATTCCGTACTCGTTCGATCCCCAAGGAACAACCGCTGTTGCCGTGTTTTATCACGCGAACTACGGAACAGACCCATGAGATTATCCGCGCGAATTTTCACATGTCGCCGATGTATTCCGGGCAGATCCAGGCCACCGGCGTGCGATATTGTCCGTCGATCGAAGATAAACTCAAAAAATTTCCGGATAAATCCACTCATCATGTCTTTTTGGAGCCGGAGGGGATTGATACGGATGAATATTATCCCAACGGAATTTCAACAGGGCTTCCGGAAGATGTGCAGCTGGCGCTGGTGAGTTCCATTCCCGGGCTTGAACAGGCGAAGATGGTTCTTCCGGGGTATTCGATCGAACATGGCGTGATCCCTCCGACGCAAATCAAATTGAATTTAGAAACGAAAGCGGTCCGCGGTTTATTTTTGGCTGGACAGATTAACGGAACCACCGGCTATGAAGAGGCGGCGGCTCAGGGAATAATCGCGGGAATCAACGCGGCATTATTCGTTGGCGAGCAGGAGCCGTTTATTTTACGCCGGGACGAAGCCTACACCGGCGTTCTCTTGGATGATCTGATCACTAAGGGGACCGAGGAGCCGTACCGAATGTTCACTTCACGTGTTGAGTACCGGCTTTTGGTTCGGGAAGACAATGCCGATATTCGGATGGCGGCACACGCGCATAAGTTCGGCCTGATGGGGCAGGAGTACTTTGACCGGATTCAAAAAAAATATGAGAAGATCCAGAAGGAAATCTGCCATCTCAAGGCCTCCAGAATTTTCCCGGGGTCTGAAGAAGGGCGCCGTATGAATCAAGTGTTAATGGACACGGGCAGTACGGCGATCACTCAGCCGGCTTCTCTGGGAGATCTTCTCAAGCGCCCTCAGGTGCGGTATGCGATGCTGAAGAGTTTTGGCGCGGATCTTTCAGAGGAGGACTTTTCGGAAATTGAACAGGTTGAATATGAAATTAAATATGAGGGGTTCATTCAGCGCCAAAGGCGTGAAGTGGAACGGTTCCGTCATATTGAAAATATTCGAATTCCAGAAGATTTAGATTATTCAATGATTTCAGGATTGTCGAAAGAAATTCAACAAAAGCTCAAGTTGTTTTCTCCCAATACATTAGGACAGGCCAACCGGATTTCAGGGGTAACGCCCGCTGCAATTTCCATTTTAATGATTTATCTTAAGAAAAGAAGTCTTGACCGAAAGCGAAAAGAAGTGTAAATTATGACTATCTTTATCGACTAAGTAAGGTAAAGGCAAGGTCAATCGATTTTAAGGAGGAAGATAATGGCTGTAGTCAATTCAATTCTTGAACTCATAGGCGGAACTCCGTTGGTCCGTTTAAACCGTCTGACCAAAGGGCTTCCGGCTGAAGTTTTTCTCAAACTTGAGAGCACGAACCCTGCCGGGTCCGTCAAAGACCGTATTGCTTTAAGCATGGTTGAAGCGGCGGAAAAGGCTGGAAAAATTTCTCCGGAGAGGACAACAATTGTTGAGCCGACATCCGGCAATACGGGTATCGGGTTAGCGCTCGTTGCGGCCGTGAAGGGATATAAGGTCATCATTGTTATGCCGGATACGATGAGTCTGGAACGCCGCTCATTATTGCGAGGTTTTGGCGCAGAGCTGGTTTTAACTCCCGGGTCCGAGGGAATGAAGGGGGCTATCGCCAAAGCCAGTCAGATTGTCGAGCGAGAAAAGGATTATTTTATTCCGCAGCAGTTCCAAAATTCGGCTAACCCGGAAGTCCATAGCCGGACAACCGCTGAAGAGATTTGGAAGGATTTGGACGGAACAATTGATATTCTGGTTGCCGGGGTGGGGACAGGCGGAACGATCACCGGCGTGGGGGAAACGCTCAAGGAACGCAAACCTAGTCTTTATGTTGTTGCGGTTGAGCCTAAAGATTCACCGGTTCTTTCCGGTGGGCAGCCGGGTCCGCATAAGATCCAGGGCATCGGGGCCGGATTTATTCCGAAAAACTGTCATATGGACGTGATTGATGAAATTATTCAAGTTGAAAATGAAAAGGCGTTTGAATATGCGCGCCGCCTGATGCGTGAAGAGGGGATCCTCGCTGGTATTTCGTCAGGGGCCAACACGTATGCCGCGCTTCAGATCGCAGGGCGTCCGGAGAATAAGGGCAAGCGTATTGTCACGTTTGTCTGCTCAACAGGAGAGAGGTATTTAAGCACGGATCTTTTTGCTCCGTATCGTTCGTAGGGTATAATAAGCCAAAAATGTAATCTCGTGGATGGCTTTCTGAACTATGAATTTTTCGCGTGGAACACGTCATTTCTTGATTTTCATCTTGCTGGTCATTGTTTTCATTCTGATCGGGCAGTCAACCCATCTGTTTGATCATCATGAACAATGGCGGGACTTTCTGGCGCAGCGTTCTCCTTTTTTGGCGAGCGCTATTTTTATTGTTCTTTATACCGTTGGGACATTTTTTGTCTGGGTCGGTCCCAAAGATGTGCTGCGGGTCGCCTCGGTGTTTGTGTTCGGCGTCTGGTGGAGCACGGTTTTAGTCTATATCGGTGAAACGGTCAATATGGTGACGATGTTCTGGTTCAGCCGGAAACTCGGACGCGACTTTGTTGAGGAAAAGGCGCGCGGGCGGATCAAAGAGATCGATGCGGCGGTTTCCAATACCAGCGTTCCCATGATCTTTTTTATGAAATTTTACCCGATCATTCCGTTCCGGTTTTTGGATTTAGGCTATGGATTAACGAGGATTTCTTTTCTGAAATACGCGCTGGTGTCGCTGGTGGCCGCTCCGGTGCGGCTTCTGGTGATCCAGTATTTTATTGAGCTAGTTTTAAAATTCGGGCTGAATTCGATCAGCAATCCGGCGACGCTTATGGGAATGATGATTGAATTAACCGATTATCTGATTGCCCGGCCGGTTCTCTTTATCGCGGTTGAAGCCTATACGCTTTCCGGGATTTTGTTTTTCACGGTGCTCTTTGTGCGGCACAAGATCAGGAAACGCCGGCTTCATCGTTCAGGGCTCGCTTCAAGCTCAAATCTAGGATAATTTCACACATTTTTGCAACACAGGCCGTTACTCGCGGTGCGAATGGCGGAGTTGTCTGTCCGGCTTCAGTGCGTTGGTCTCCGACAATGTAAATGTTTCCCAGCCGCTGTACCGGGAGATTTTTTGAGGGGCTGTTTCCGGCCAGCCCATTTCCGGAGATGACATATTCGGCGCGGGACGCATAAAAGCGGACAAACTTGGCCTTTGTCTCAGCCCGGTCAAAGGCCTCAACAATGATATTGCAGCCGCGCAAAGGATCATTCTGTTCATCGGCGATCCATTTTTTTGCAAACACCGTACAGGAAATATCCGGGTTGATCCGCAGAAGGTATTGCGCCAGACAGCGGACTTTTTCTTCTCCGACCTGATCAAGGAAATATTGCTGGCGGTTCAGATTCGAAGGTTCGATTCTGTCAAAGTCGATCAGCGTGAAAGATTTGAACCCGCAACGCGCCAGCATGATCGCGGCGTTAGACCCCAGGCCTCCGGCGCCTCCAATTCCAAGATGATGTGTTTGGATGGCTTGAAGCTGTCGGACTGAAAAATATGTCAGGAGCCCTTTTTCAAAGTTGTTCATGATTTTTTGCAAGGGCAGTATTTCCGAAGGACATTGTCCAAGGCAAACGGTCCCGGTCCTATAAAGAGAAGACTTAAAAAGAGAATTCCGGCCTCAATAGCGTGAGACGCTGTTTGAAGCCCGTCTCCGCTGAGAAGATGCATGGTTGAGGCGACACACATTGTAAAGAACATAAAAAAGGCCGCCGGCAAAAACAGAAACCCCAGGATCAAACACAAGCCGCCGCCAGCTTCTGATAAAGCCGCTAGGACCCCGAAATAATAATGACCGGAGTGAATTCCAAGGAATGACAGCGCGCTGCCGACTTTGGTCAGGACCTCAGGCCCGGCCAGGAATTTTCCCATTCCGTGATAGATAAACATGCCGCCGATGCCGAACCGCAGGATGAGGAATCCAAGGCCCCTCCACCGCTCTGGAATTTGACATACACACATGGCAATCCTCCTTTTGTATTTTTCAATAGGTGTATTGTACACATTTGAGCGGCTCTGTTCAACAAGTTCTCATGCATCTGTCGCATATCGCGGGAGGACTCCTTTCCATCGGATTTGATGAGACAGTGAGGGAGAGGATCGCTCTCTGCGAAGGCAGGGCAATTTTTATTTTTCTTAAGTTGCCTTAAGGCTTAGAATATGTTTATAATTGAGCAATAAAACAAGAAGGAGCCCTGCTATGAAGTGTCCAGTTTGTCATCATGGTTTGACCGAAGTAGAAGCCGGTGATATTAAAGTCGATATTTGCCAAGGCGGTTGCGGAGGAATTTGGTTCGATAATTTTGAGCTTGAAAAAGTCGACGAAAAACAGGAACATGCCGGAGAGTCCTTGCTGGAGGTTGAACGCGATCCGGATATCAAAGTTCATTGTGAAGAGAAACGCAGCTGTCCGCGCTGTAAGGACATAAAAATGATGAAACATTTTTTTAGTTTAAAACGGAAAGTGGAAGTTGATGAATGCGCTTCCTGCGGAGGGGTTTGGCTGGATGCCGGGGAGCTTGGCGGTATCCGGGAGCTGTACCAGACAACCAAAGAACGGGAAGAGGCGGCGGATCAATATTTTAACGAAGTCTTTAATTTGGCGTTCGCTGAAGAGCGCGTGAAGTCGCAAAAAGAACTGTCTAAGGCTCAAAAATTCGCGCGCATGTTTAAGTTTGTTTGTCCGACGTATTATATTCCCGGCAAGCAGGAGTGGGGTGCATTTTAAGGGTTCAGGATGTGATGAGGGCGTGTTGCAGAGCGGAAGCGTAGACGTTTCCGCTCTTTTTTTATTCTGTTTTTCCCTGCCAGTCCATCGTAATCTCAATCAGAGAAATTTTTTCAGAATAGGCTGTGTTAACGAGAAAACGTCCGCTGTTATTATTTGTGTTGATCCGGTGCGGAAGAATGTCGCTTTTTTTTGAGCTGAGCAGTTCGCCGTCTTTATCGAAGTAAGACACCGTGACCTGGGCATTGGTCAAGTCCCGCGAGAGGCGGTTTTGGACCGATCCTTTAAGCAGAAGGACGTTGCCCGTGTTGGTCTCGCGATCAAATTTCAAGAAAAGAAGCTCCAGGTTGCGGATGACGGCCTGAGTATTTTTTTCGTAGCGGATGGTGACGGTATGATTGATGGGCGAGCCGTTTTCCAGGATCGCGATAGAGGTTTTCTGCATTTGCATTTTTTCGGCGGGAGCGGCTCCAAGGGTCGCAGTGAACAGAAGAAAACAGATTGTAAGAAAGATAGGGTTTTTCATAGCCTAGGAATTGGCCGGTTCACTTGTAACGACAGTAGAGATTTTTTGCGCGATTTTTACCATCGCATAACCGGTAATAAAAATATAGATGCCGAAATGCATGTGGTTAAAGTCCTTTTTGATCAGGAGCATGAAAGAAATGCTTAAGCCGATGAACGTATTGATCAGTCCGACTAGATGGCAGGTTAACGAGAGAGATTCCAGAGCTTTGGAGTTTTGTGGATGCATGGGCTTGCCTTTTGTTTGAGCGTATGAGTATGTGAATATTATACGAAAAATTCTTACTTTTAAAAAGTGAATTTATGCTGTTTTATGAATTATCAATTCTCCGCCAATCCGTCAAGATTGGATCAAATCGGCGCATTTTAAGCGTTTGGATCATTTCAGCGACTGAGCGTTCATCGGAAACATCAAATTGCGGGCTCTGGCGCTCGGGGTCGCTGAGGGAGTATCCGCCGACAGAGGTGTTGGAACCGGCTGAAATGCGGGTGATGCCGAACTCAATGGCATGATCGCGCAGGCGCGGGGATTCGCGCGTTGAGAGGTTAAGGCCGATCCGGGGGAACGCGATGCGGGCCAAACAGATCGCCTTGATAAAGGTGATATCATCCACATGACAGAAAGCAAGCGACTTGCCTTTAATTTGACGTAAACGCGGAAAGGACAGGCTGTATTCAACCCCGGGAAAGTGCTGTTCCATCCAGTGCAAATGTGAAAACAGGGCGTAAAGGTCCTGCGCCAAATCAGAAAGCCCTAAAAGAATACCTAAGGAGAGCTGGCGAAAGCCGGCACGCGCGATCCGTTCCGGCGCCTGATAGCGGAAATCATAATCTTTCTTTTTTCCGGCCAGATGAACTTCTGCGTAACGGGCGCGGTCGTATGTTTCCTGATAAATGGTGACGCTGTCAGCTCCGGCCAGGTAAAGCTGGCGGTACTCTTCCTCTTGAAGAGGATGGATTTCCAGGGCGGTGCTCGAAAAATATTTTTTTGAGATTGCGATCGTGTCTTTCAAATAAGAGAGCGGGGTCATGTCATAGGATTCCCCGGTCAGGATCAGAATATTTTCAATCCCGGATTGAGCGATCCGCTGCATTTCCTGTTCGATCTGTTCAAGGGTAAGTTTCAGACGGGGAATGGACTGATGATTATTGAATCCGCAATAGGTGCAGAAACAGGAACAGTAGTTAGAAATATAAAGCGGCGCATAGAGCGAAATCGCCCGCCCGAAATATTGGCGGGTCAAACGGGACGCGCCCTGTGCCAGACGTTCGGTCAGCTGAGGATCCGGATTAGAAAAGATATTTTGAATTTCGTTGAGAGTTAAGAGCATGGGACCGGTGGTTTAGCGTTTATTCATATAGAAAGCCCGTCAGAGGAGAAGAGGCGTCCGCATAGATCCTTTCCAGGGGCAGTCCGCTCAGGTAAGCCAGGCGGCCGGCTTGTACGGCTTTAGCGAAGGCCCGGGCAATGAGTGGCGGATTTCCGGCCGTTGCCACCGCGGTATTGACTAAGACGGCAGCGGCTCCCATTTCCATGGCTTCGGCGGCCTGTGAAGGCGCGCCGATTCCTGCGTCCACAATGATCGGGATCTCTATTTCGTCGATTAGGATTTGGATCAGCTCTTTGGTTTTCAGGCCTTTGTTGGATCCGATGGGGGAGCCTAACGGCATGATCGTTGCTGCTCCTGCCGCAACCAGTTCGCGGGCAGCATATAAATCCGGCGACATATAGGGCAGAACGATAAAACCGTCTTTGACCAGAAGATCAGTGGCCTTAATTGTTTCGGCATTATCCGGCAGGAGATACTTTGAATCATTGATGACTTCCACTTTGATCCAGTTTCCGCAACCGGTTTCACGCGCTAGACGGGCAATGCGCAGGGCTTCTTTGGCGTTGCGCGCTCCGGAGGTATTCACCATCAATGTAATATTTTTCGGAATGTGTTGGAGGATGTTTTCTTCATGCTGGTCAATGTCAATGCGGCGCAAGGCGACCGTGACGATCTCTGTTTTTGAAGCGGTGATGCTTTCGGTTAGGGCGTTTTTACTGGCGAACTTGCCTGTTCCCAAGAGAAAACGGCTGGTGAATGTTTGACCGGCGATGATCAGGTTGTCGTTTTGAACAGTTGTCATGGAATGTTATCCGCCTCCTACGAAGCTCACCAGTTCAAGATGATCGTTTTCGCTTAAATGTGTGGCGGCCCAAAGTTTACGCTGAACAATAGCATCATTCAGCTCCGCAACGACTTGTTCCGGCTTGGAACAATGGGCCTGGATCAGGGTTTCTAACGCGGTTTGATCCGGGATGGTTTTTATTTTTCCGTTAAGGGTAATGTTCATGGCGCCGTTCATCATTTTTAAATATGAGTACATCATCATATTACGATTCATTTGAAATTGCAACTCATTCGATTTTGACAAAAGGCCATTCTCGGTGTATGATGCAACAGAATTTTCCAAAAACTCTTTTTCGGAAGGACCGACTGCTGTGTTGGCGCGCGAGACGGAATATGTTATTTTTGATGTCGAAACCACGGGGCTGTCGCCTTTAGAGGGGCACCGGATCCTGGAAATTGCCGCAGCCCGTGTCCGGGGAGGGCAGATCGTTGAGACATTAGAATCGTTGATCAATCCGCAGCGCGAGATTCCTTCGCAGGCTCAGGCGGTGCATAAGATTACCCCGGATATGGTGTGCGGGGCGCCGACTGCGGCAGAGTTTTTACCACGGTTTGTGGATTTTGTCGGCGGTGCCTGTCTGTGCGGGCAGAACGTCAAATTTGATCTGGATTTTGTCTGTCATGAGCTTTCCCTGGCCGGATATAAATTAGGGGAAGGAACGCCGGCGATCGACACGATCAAACTTGCCAAATACTTTTTGCCGCAGTTGTCGAGCTATCGGCTGGGGAATATCGCCAAGGCGTTGGGACTCAAGGTCGGAACAACGCATCGGGCGCTGGCGGATGTGGAGTTGACCGTTCAGGTTTTGAACCGTCTTTTAATGATTGCCGAGGAACAGGGGTTTTCAAAATTTCAGGATATCCTGCGGGAATTTGGCGTTCAGAAACCGAATTTTAAGTTCAATCAGCATCAAGATATGCTTTTTTGAGACCGGGCAGAGAATTTTGCCTTTTCTGTAATGTTTTGCTATAATTCAGCTTTTTTAAACCACATTAAGAATATTTATGCCCTATACAACACACGAAATTCAGCGCATTGAATCCAAATGGCAGTCCTTTTGGCAGAAGCAGAAGACGTTTCAAGTTGAAGCCGACCCTGCCAAGAAGAAGTTTTACTGTTTGGAAATGTTCCCGTATCCTTCCGGACGTATTCATATGGGTCATGTGCGTAACTACACCATTGCCGATGTGGTAGCCCGTTTTAAAATGATGCAGGGCTATAATGTTCTGCACCCGATCGGATATTACGCTTTCGGTCAGCCCGCAGAAAACGCCGCGATCAAAAACAACACGGATCCGGGCGAATGGACCTACCGTTGCATTGAGCAAATGCACAATGACTTTATCAAGATGGGGTTTTCCTATGATTGGGATCGGGAGATCGCCACCTGTGATGAACAATATTATAAATGGAATCAGTGGATTTTTATCCAGATGTTTAAAAAGGGATTGGCGTATAAGAAGGCCTCTCCGGTGAATTGGTGTCCGAGCTGTGAGACGACGCTGGCCAATGAAGAGGTCATTGATAATAAATGCTGGCGTTGTAAAAATGAAGTTGATCAGAAAAATCTGGAACAATGGTATCTGAAAATCACGGAATATTCAGAGCAGCTTTTGAAAGATCTGGAGACGCTGAAGAATTGGCCGTCGCGGGTTTGCGCGATGCAGGAGAATTGGATCGGCAAAAGTTACGGGGTTGAAATGTGTTTTAAGGAAGCGAAGACCGGCGAAGTGATCCCGGTTTTCACGACGCGGCCGGACACGATCTTTGGAGCGACGTATGTTGTGCTGGCTCCTGAGCATCCTTTGGTCGCGCGTTTGGTCGCCGATACTCCCAAAGAAACTGAAGTTTTTGCCTTTATTGAGAAAACAAAAAATTTAAGCAGATTTCTGCGTATGTCGGCAGACCAGAGCAAAGAAGGGATCTTTACCGGGGCCTATGCGGTCAATCCGGTCAACGGAGAAGAGATTCCGATCTGGGTGGCGGATTATGTTTTGATGGAATATGGGACAGGCGCGATCATGGCGGTTCCGACGCATGACCAGCGGGATTTTCTTTTTGCCCGAGAGCATAGTCTGCCGATGCGGATTGTCATTCAGGATCCCCAACAGCCAGAGTTGGCCGTGGAACAGATGACCGAGGCGTTTATCGGACAGGGGAAGCTGGTTGATTCAGGAAAATTTAACGGTGTCCATAGTGAAGAGGCGAAGCAGAAAATCGCTCAGTGGATGGAAGGCCAGGGAACCGGCCAGATGACGGTTCATTGGCGTCTGCGCGATTGGCTGATCTCCCGCCAGCGGTATTGGGGAACACCGATCCCGATGGTGTATTGCCAGACCTGCGGCGTTGTTCCGGTCTCCGAGCAACAGCTCCCGGTCGTGCTCCCGAAAAATATTAAGATCACCGGCGAGGGCGGAAGTCCCTTGGCGCGGTGTCAGGAATTCATCGACACGCCTTGCCCGCAGTGCGGCGCGCAGGCCCGCCGTGAGACCGATACCATGGCGACCTTTTTTGATTCCTCCTGGTATTATTTGAGATATGGCGATGCTAAAAACAGCGAGTGCATTTTTGATGTTGAAAAAATTCAATACTGGATGCCGGTGGATCAGTATATCGGCGGTATTGAGCACGCGATCCTGCATTTGCTGTATTCTAGATTTTTCACAAAATTTTTGCGAGACCTCGGGCTTTTAACAGTTGATGAGCCGTTTGACCGGCTGTTGACGCAGGGGATGGTCCTTAAAGACGGGGACGTGATGTCCAAATCCCGTGGCAATGTGGTGGATCCGGGCTCGGTGATCGATCGTTACGGCGCGGACACGTTGCGCCTGTTCATTCTTTTTGCGGCCCCTCCCGAGGATCAGCTGGAATGGAATGACGGGGCCATTGACGGGGCCTGGAAATTTTTAGCGCGGGTGTATAATGCGGCCAGAAAGAGTTGCCGTTCCGTCAGCAGCGCGGTTGATCCAGTTAGTTTTGATGACGAGGATCAAGGGCTTTATCGCGAGATCCATGCTACGGTCAAGAAAGTCACGAATGATTTTTCGCTGGATCTGAAGTTTAACACGGCGATCTCTCAGGTCATGATCCTGATGAACCGGCTGGAAAAATTTGACGCTAGCGGTTCGGAACAGAAACAGTCTCTTTTAAATCAGGCGATTGAAACAGTGGTCCTGCTGTTGTCTCCCATTGCCCCGCATCTCTGTGAAGAACTTTGGGGGGATATGGGCTTTTCTCCATCGGTGATGCGCGCAAGCTGGCCGTCGTATGACGAGCAGGCCTTGATCCAGCAGACGGTTCTCATCGTTGTTCAAGTGAACGGGAAGGTCCGCGCCAAAGTTGAGGTTGCCGTGGATGCCTCCGAAGAGGAACTGCGCAAGGTTATTTTAGCCAATGCCAAGATTTCCGGTTATATCGGCGGGAAAGAGATCCGCAAATTCATTGTGGTGCCCAACCGCTTGATTTCAATTGTGGTGTAATTTGTAAAAATTGTGGAACCCGTTTTTCTCATTCTGATGTTATACCAAAGAGCTTAAGGACGCGGATGAAAAACCAACATTTTCCATTCAGATATCTTCCAGCGGTACTTTTTTTCCTTTGCGTGATTTGCGGCTGTTCGACATTTTCTTCCCATAAGGGATCTCCCAATCAGGTCAGCATCGAGGGCACTAAAGGGGCGTGGTTTCTGGCGCTCAACGGCAGGCGTTTTGATATCAAAGGCGTCGGGGTGGGGCGTCGTCAAAGCCGGGAGGGTTCGGTTGATTTCCTGAAGATGGCCGCGGACCTGGGGGCGAACACGGTTAGGACCTGGGGAGTCAATCAAGGAGACCGGACATATCTGGACCAGGCCCACCGTTACGGCCTTTATGTGGATGCCGGCGTGTGGCTCAATCCCAGTCGCAAAGGATATGATGTAAGCTATCGAAACAAAAATTATTGTGCCAAGGTCAGAAAACAGACCCTGCGCTATGTCAAAAGATTCAAAGATCATCCGGCGGTCCTCCTCTGGAACATAGGCAATGAGACGATTTATTGGACGGAATCTGAACAGGAACGCATCGCTTTTGCTCGTTTTTTGGAGACATTGATTCGGGATATTCATGCGGTTGATCCCGATCATCCGGTTATTTATACGACATCGTTCACGACGGCTTTGCCGTATATCAAGAAATATGTCCCGAGCCTGGATATCCTCGGAGTGAACGTTTACGGCGGGATCAAATTTGCTCATGAAAAGATCATTGATGCCCTGGACATTCCTTATCTGGTGACCGAGTACGGCCCGCCAGGAAATTGGGATCAGCCCAAAGACCGATTCGGCAAACCCGTTGAGCTTACCGACGAGTCGCAGGTTTATTTTTATAAAAGGCACACCAGAGAGATCGAGGCCCTCAACGGTTATTGTTTGGGCGCGTTTGTTTTTCATCTGGGCGATACAACGCAGGTGAGTGCGACATGGTGGAATATCAATTATAAGCAATATTTGAAACCGTCTTTTTGGGCCATGAAAGAAATGTATACCGGCGCAAAAAGTGAACATCCGTTGCCATTGGTCCGGAGCTTAACGATCAGCAAAACCGCGGGGCTCAAGCCCAAAGAAAAATTCTCCATCGCGCCGAAATTGGCAAAAGCATATGACGGCAAGCTTTCGTTCAAATATTTTTATTCGACGGCCAGCGAGGACGTCGGGTTGGTCGAATTTCCGAACAATGAATGGCCGATTGAAGTTGAGGGCGAAGGCGCGGAGGTGACGGCGCGAGCTCCAGGCCGGGCAGGGCTGTACCGGATTTATGTTTTAGCGTATGATGATTATGGAAACGGAAGCACTCTCAGCCGCGTGATCGAAGTTGTGAACCCCTAAGCGGCAGTTCAAATACGACTCATCCCTGAACATCCCCTTTGCATAAAGCCATGGTTCTTTTTACACAGCAGGAACGCGGGGTCATTCTGTTCTGCGGGGCGGTCTTGATTTTCGGATCGTTTTTGATCGCGGGGTCTAAGGTTTCTCCGAAGATGAACGACCTTTTGTTTGAGCTGGATCTTCAGGCTTTTCTGCCGAAGATCGAGATCAACAGCGCAACGGCGGACCAGTTCGAATCGCTTCCCGGCATCGGCCCGTCGATCGCAAAGCGTATTATCAAATACCGTCGGATGCTCGGCGGTTTCCAGACCATCGATCAACTGAAAAATGTTTACGGACTGAGTGATGAAACATTCCAAAGCATCCGGCCGCGGCTTGATATTCAAAGAGCGTCCGAGTAAATATCCCTGTCTGATCATCGGCCTCAGCGTTCTCTGCGGGATTTCTCTGGAATATTTTTTCGGCGTCCCGGTCTGGCTGGCCTTGTTGGGGAGCGCGACATCGGCAGGAGTCATCTTAAAATGGAAGAACCCCGGCCTGGGCAAAGACATTTTTTTGATCGTCTTTTTGATCGGGAGCGGAGTGTTTTATCTTCAGGCCCGTGAGCTGAGGCCGGAGGAGCACATCACGCGTTGTTTTGAATTGATCAAGGGCGGATCGGTTTCTGTCGCCGGGACGATCTTGGATGAGCCAAAAGCCAGCCACTCCGGCCCTCGGCTTCAGCGGTTTGTTCTGGCGCTGGAAGCGATTTCAAATGAAACGGTCTGCCGGCGGGTTTCCGGAAAGGTTTTGGTGCGCCTGTATGCTCCCTTGGCACTCCATCAGGGAGACCGGATCTTTATCAACGGCAAGATTCACGAACCGTTTGAGTTCGGGTCGAATTCGAGAACGTCCTATCGCCGCTATTTGAAACGCAAAGGCATGGAGTATGCGATGAGCGCAGGGCGGAAAAACGAGGTGCGCGTTCTTTCTCGATCTCAAGGGGCATACACTCAATTCACGCGGGCACGAAGGAGACTGTTGGGAATCTTTGACCGTTATTTGGGGGCTGAGGAAAGTCATTTTATGGGGGCGGTCATTCTGGGAGAACGCAGTCGGCTGTCGAAAGAAATTCAGGCGGTTTTTGAACGGACCGGGACCGCGCATGTTCTGGCCATCAGCGGTCTGCATATCAGTCTGGTGACCGGGATTTTTTTTGTTCTTTCCGGATTTTTCCCGGTCGGGCTCAAGGTCCGTTCGGCCTTGACCTGTTGTTTGATTATTTTCTACGCGGTATTGATCGGAAACCGGCCTTCGGTGGTCCGCGCGGTGGTGATGGCGTCCCTGATGCTGAGTTCGTTTGTCCTGGAGCGCAAGAGCAATGGGCTGAATGCGCTGGGCGCAGCCGGCCTGATCCTCATGTTAATCGATCCGTTGTCGATTTTTGATATTGGCTTTCAGCTTTCTTTTTCAGCAGTGACGGCGATCCTTCTTTTTTTTCCGCTGATCGAAGGCCGGGAGGGAGGGGGCCGCCTTTTTGAACGGCATTCGCTTTTAGAATCGTTTTGGCATTCCTGGGCCGTGTCGGTATCGGCCTGGCTGGGGGTAAGCGGAATGATTGTTTATTATTTTGAGTATGTTTCGGTCTCGGCGATTTTTGCCAATATTGTGGTGGTGCCATTGATAGGACTTATTATTGCCGCCGGTATTTTTTTACTGCTGGCTGGTTTTTTTAATTCTCCTTTAGCCTGGGCGGTTGCCGCCAGCCTTCAGGCTGCCCTGCGTTTGATGGTGTGGCTGGTTTCCGGGATCAGCCGGGTTCCGTATCTGTTCTTTGAAATGTCCGGCGTTTCTATGTGGCTGATCGCTGGCTATTACAGCGCGTTATTGTTGATATGGTTCGTGTGCCGCAAGCTTCGGATGGTGAAATAGTGTAAAATTCGAAAAGAATACAAAATATTTTGAGGTATAATAATTCAGTTCAAAGGAATAAACTCAAAAAAGTATATACCAAAGCTGATAAGTATTATGACAAAGTGACTGGCATGTTTGTTTTTGGAAGAGAAAGATACATGTGGAAGTGCGTTCTGTGCGCTTTTGTTCTGATTATTTTTATGGTGAGCCCCTGCCTTGCCGACAGAATAGAATTAGGGAACGTGGTTCAGGATGGCGTGACTTATGATTATTGTGTTGTTAACCCGGCAGTTCACGACATTCAGTTGTTCTGGCCAAATGCAGAAGCGGCAAAGGGCACGATCCAGGTGCTTAGAGATTCCTTGGCAGAGAGAGGGCTTAGTGTTCTGTTTGCAACCAACGCGGGCATCTTTTTTTCTCAGGCAGGGAAATACACGCCTTTGGGATTGCATATCGAGGAAGGACACGAGGCCGTTTCTATCAACACCGGAGATGGCGAAGGCAACTTCTACTTGAAACCCAATGGGGTGTTTAGCATCGTTGGCGATCGGGCGGCGATTGTCAAGACGGAACACTGGTTGCCAAATCCCCGCGTGCGATTTGCGTGCCAATCAGGACCGATTCTTCTGTTTGACCGACAGCTCCATCCTCGATTCAAGAAGGACTCTCGGAGCAAGTATATCCGTAATGGTGTCGGAGTGAGGGATAATGGTGAAATCGTTTTCGCGATTTCAACGGAGCCGGTTACATTATGGGCCTTTGCTACGATGTTTAGGGACGCCCTTAAGTGTCCAGACGCTTTGTATCTCGATGGTGCGATTTCGGAGATGTATGCGCCTGAGCTGGGTCGGACGAATGTCCGCGGGCAGTTTGCGGGGATATGGGCCGTAGTCGAAAGGGTTTTGCCATCCAGCCAGAAGGCCACGGACTTCAGTCCGTAGATGAATGGCCTTCGGGCAGGATTCCGCTCCAAGGGCGAAAATATTTTGGGGGCTCCACCATAGTTCTGTTTGATGAGTGAAGGCATCATCCTTGGGTGCAGGATGCATGCGGAGGGGATTTATGCAGCGATGAAAAGAAATTATATAATTATGGCGGTGATGATTCTTCTGCCTGTATCTTTTTCAGGATGTTCTTCAATCGCTTATAGGACTAAGAGCAAGGATTTGATTTTGCCTGCCGCGGCTCCGGCTCCTGGCCTATACCCAGGAGTCCGGGGTGACGTAAAGTCCATGGCCAGGGCTTTCCGTGATGATTATGAAGCGCAAGATTATAGCTTGGCCGGCCCTTTTCTTGATGCTTTTGAAGTGTTGTATTTTCCCATTGCGCTTTTTGATACGCCGTTGTCATTTGGTTTAGATACCTTATATTTGCCGTATGACATTTTCCACTCCACCAGCAAAGACGCGTCTCAGGGATTGAATGAAGAATAATGATCATCGGGAGCTGCCCGTTATTTGCAGGGCCTGAATTGACAAAGCAAGGACCCTATGTTAAATTATCTTTACTATTTATATTACTAATATTATTTTAAGGAGTCCTTATGAAAAGGTTGATGTGCGTGCTTTTCTTATTGTTTTGGGTGGCAACGCCGGCTCATGCATTTTGGGTCTGGACACCGGAAAGCGGAAAATGGGTCAATCCGAAATACAGCGTTAAGGAGACTCCGCAACAGCAGTTAGAATTCGGTTTGGAGCTTGCTAAGGCTGAGGAATATACCAAAGCTGTTCAGGAAATGGAAAAATTGATCAAGCATTATCCGAGAGCGAGGGAAGCGGCCGATGCGCAATTTTATATCGGAGAGTTTCAAGACAAACTCGGAGACCTGGACAAAGCCTTTAAAAGCTATCAAGAGGTGATCAAAAAATATCCCTTTAGTGAACGATCCAATGAAATTGTGAAACGCCAATATGATATCGGGTCGCGGGCTCTTGAGGGAGGAAAAACCAAGAAAGAAGGGCTGCTGGCCAACATCGGCGGCGGAAAAGTTGACGCGGTGGAGGTCTTTGAAACCGTGATCAAAAACGCTCCCTACGGCGAATATGCTGCCCCGTCGCAGTATAAGATCGGTTTGTTTCTGAAAGAAGAGGGTCTGTTGCAGGAGGCGCGTGACGCCTTTGAGAAAACCATGAATGATTATCCCACCAATGAATGGGCCAAGGCCGCCCGTTACCAGATCGCTTTGGCAGATTCCGAGCGTTCGGCAGCCGCGGGCTACGATCAGAAGGTCACCGAATCGGCGATCGAAGAGTTTAAAGGCCTGATCGAAGAATATCCGGACGCGGAACTGTCCCAGGAGGCCAAGGGGCATATTCAGAATTTGCGGGATAAAGAGGCGGAAAATAATTTTATCATTGCCGGGTTTTATGAAAAGCAGAAACAATATGATTCGGCTAAAATTTATTACTCGATGATTATCGAGGATTATAAAAATACGGTTTGGGCTCAGAAGGCCCTTGAAAAACTCCAAAACTTAGGGGCTCAAAAATGAAAAAAACAATCGGTTTTTCAGTTGTAGCCGTTTGTCTCGGTCTTATCGGGATTTGGTTTTCCGGATGCGGATACACGACAAGCTCCGCCCTGCCGTCGAACTTGAGAACGATCTATGTCGATCATTTTAAGAACAACATCAATTTTGAGTCCGCTGCGCGTGCGCAGACCGCCTATATTCCTCTTTTGGAAGTGGATATCCGCAGCGCCGTGATTAACCGGTTTCAATTTGATGGAAATTTAAGCGTGATTTCAGATAAGAATACGGCTGATCTTGTTTTGATCGGTGAATTGGTCGAATATAACCGTTATCCGCTTCGCTATAATGATGAAGATGATGTCCAGGAATACCGGCTGCAGCTTGTGATGAAACTGATCATGACAGATACTGCTACAGGTGAACCTCTTTGGTCATCAGCCCGTTTTATAGGGGAGCAGGATTATTTTATTCAAGGGGCGAACGCAATATCTGAAGAAACAGCCGTGAGTCAAGCAACCGTCGATCTTGCCCGTCGTATTGTCGAAAAAACTATCGAGAATTGGTAAGATCTCTATGCATGTTCTGCTTTTGGGCGAAGACAGTCATCAGAAAACCCAAGTCATTCAATCTTTGAAGTCCGAGATCCTTCCGAAAGAGGCAGGGGAGTTTGATTATGATGTGCTCTACGGGCACAAGCTTTCCGCCGGCGAATTAAAGAAAACACTGATGGCTTTACCGGCGGTGGCTTCGAAGCGGATCATTGTTCTCCATCAGGCCGACAAACTTGAGGCGGACCAGAAAGAGATCCTTTCTGAATTTCTTTCCTCGGATCAGACGGCGGTCATTCTTGTCCTTGAATCGAATCAGTGGACGGAAGCCGACCGGTTCGTTAAAAAAATTTTAAAATATGTGAAGGTCAGCGGCGCGGTCGCGGGAAAAGGGGATGATATTTTTTCCGTGACCCGTTTCATTTCATCGGGTCAGCCGGCGGCAGCGTTGAAAGTCTTGCGGTCATTGCTGGAAAACGGAGAGCATCCCTTGAAGATGATGGGCGGATTGGTCTGGTTTTGGGGGAACAGGGCGAAGGGGCGCGTTTCAGCCGAAAAATTTAAAAAAGGCCTCCTGCATCTGCAGGAGGCCGATTTATGTTTGAAACGCAGCCGTTTGGCATCTGACCACGCGATTGAGGTGTTAGTCACTCAGCTGTCGTTATTAATGATGTGAATCAGTTTAAAGCTTTGAGCTGCTTGCTCAGAGAAGATTTACGGCGGGCAGCAGTATTTTTATGCAGCAAGTTGCGTTTGGTTGCTTTATCAATTTTTTTATAGACTGTTTTGAGTTGCTCCGCAGCTTCGTCTTTTTTTTGAGCAGTAACAGTGGCGCGGAAAGACTTGATCGTCTTCTTTAGATCTGTTTTAATGTCAAGATTGTGTAAATGATTCTTACGGTTTTTTCGTAATTCTTTAATAGCACATCGTCTTTGTGGCACAGCAATCACCCCTTTCCTGGTAAAGGGCATTAATATACCAAAAGGCATAAAATATGTCAAATGAAAAATTTCTGAAGCAGAATTCTTCCCGTTCGTTGGTGAAATCCATGTCCATCATTTCAGTGGGTACTTTAAGTTCCAGGATTTTGGGTTTTATCAGGGATATCATTTTGGCGAAGTTTTTAGGGACCGGGTTTCAGGCGGACGCGTTGTTTGTGGCGTTTCGTATCCCGAATTTGTTCCGGGATCTGGTGGGGGAGGGGGCCACGAATTCCGCGGTGGTGCCGGTTTTTTCTGAGTATTTGGTCAAAGATGAGCGGCTGAAGTTCTGGCGGTTTGTCAGCGGGGTTTTAGTTTTGGCGGTCATGGCTTTAACGGTGTTGTCTATTCTGGGGGTTCTTTTGGCTCCCGTCATTGTTCGGCTGATCGCGCCGGGGTTCATAGACAATCCGGAAAAGTTGTCCTTAACCGTGTCGTTGACCAAGATCATGTTTCCTTATCTGCTTTTTATCGGACTGACCGCCTACAGCATGGCGATCCTTTATACATTTCGTCGGTTTATTGCGCCATCGTTCAGCCCCTGCATGCTGAATGTCGCGGTTATCATCAGCGCTCTCTATTCATTCTGGTTTTTAGATAATCCCGTGTATGGAATCGCCATCGGGATCTTGATCGGCGGTTTTTTGCAGCTGGCAGTTCAAATCGTTCCGTTGTACCGTACGGGGTTTAGGTTTCAGCTGCCGATTTCTTGGCAGCACCCGGGCATTCGTCAGATCTGGACACTGCTGATCCCGCGAATGGTGGGAGCGGGAGTGTATCAGCTG
>JBBRHV010000025.1:0-25325 GCA_038222225.1 Candidatus Omnitrophota bacterium | reverse complement strand
CCCCCTGGCGCTTCTGTCCAAAATGAAAAAAATCCAGAACACCCTTCACCTCAGCCCCAAACTTTCCGACATAATGCTGGATCTCCCGATCATCGCTCACCACCACCAGGCTCTTGGGATGCTCATGGCCTGCAACCGTTTTCTTAATCCAGTCGTCCGCCGACGATCCAATCGTAAAAACAACTTTCGAATGCAAGGATTGCCCGCCCCCCCAGATGTCATCACGGCCGTCGAAAACAACCGTCACCTGATTGCGTGCGCTCCCTTGCGGATGCGAACGGTCGATCATGCCCAGCAACGCCTCGCGGCCGGCCTGAAGCTTTAAATCCGCAAGCGGCTCCAGCCGCTTGATCACATTGTATCCGTCAATAATATAATGCCGTGCCATAATTCACCGTGACCGGGTCATTAAAAAAATAAAGTATCCCGCAACCCCTATAATTACCATAAACACAAAATCTAAAAGCCCGATGCTGACACCGATACCGGGAACCACCCCAATTCCGACCAAAAGATATTCCAGCCCCGCTTCGCGAAATCCAAGTCCGCCGACAGAAGGCAGCGAAGATGCCACACAGGTCATCGGAGTAAAAATCAGCAAATAAAAAAACATCACATTCTGATGCAGCGCTTGCGCCAAGCACCAAAACACAACCGCTAACAAAATTTGCGCTCCACATGAGAGCGCGATCGCCTTGTATAAAACGTTTTTTCGGCCTTTCAAAAGAGCGATATCATAGTGCATCTGCATCAACTTATCCCGAAACCCCGGCCAGAAAGAAAACATCCGGCAGCAAAACGTGTATAGTTTTTCATGAAAAAGAATCGCCCCCAAAACAAACAGGCCCGTGCCCATGACCGCTATGGCAATCAAGACCAACGGCCCTTCGATCACGCGGAATCCGCAAACAAAGGCCGCCAACGCTAAAACGACCATCCCGGCAAATCCGCTTAGTCGGTCCAGAAGAATCGAGGCAATAACTTTCTGTTTATCAGAGCGCCGAGCGCACAACCCGGCCGCTTTAATAATATCTCCTCCGATCGCGCTCGGTAAAAATAGATTCCCGAATAACCCTATGAAAAAGAACCGTATCACGTTGACCAGCGGAATATCCAGATCCAAACCGCGGATCACAACCATCCATCTGACAATCAGCACCAGGTGGATGACGATAAATATCAATAACGCATACCCCACATATTCCATGCGAGCATCTGTTAGAAGCCGCAACGTTTCAGCAGTATCAATTCGGCTAAACAAAAATGCTAATAATGCGGCGCTGATCCCAAAACGCAAAAAAAATGATACAAACCCCTTCAGCTTTTCCGTCATATTCACCTATTGTTTAAACGATTATCCATAACAGTTTGGTACGCCTGTTCCGCAATAAAGGAGCTGCGCACCAGGGGCGCGCTAAAAACATGCTGAAAGCCCAGCGTTAATGCCTGCTGCCGATATTCTTCAAATTCCGCCAAAGGAACAAACCGTTGAACCGGAATATGCCGCTCATCCTTTGACGGAGCTAAATACTGACCAATGGTTAACAAATCACACCCGGCTTCACGCAGATCCTTCATCAACTCAAAAACCTCATCCCCTGTTTCACCCAGGCCGACCATGAATCCCGACTTTGTTAATCCTTCGGGACGTATCTCCTTGGCCAGCCTCAAAACCTCGAGTGACCGGCGGTAGTCTGCCTGCGGACGGATTCTTTCATACAATGAACGGGCCATTTCAATATTGTGCCCAAAAACATCCGGCCCGGCGTCCATAACGCGTTTCAGGCAATCTTTGCGGGCAGAAAAATCCGGAACCAGCAATTCGATTTTCAATTGAGACATCCGCTTTCGCAATGCCCGCAGCGTCTGCTCAAACTGTATAGCCCCTTCCTCCGGCAGATCATCGCGCGTGACAGATGTAATCACCACATATCGCAGGCGAAGCTCTTCGACAGCCTGAGCAACACGCTCAGGTTCAGCCTCATCAACATGCCCTTGGGGATGACCAGTCGCAACAGCACAAAAGCGACAATGCCGAGTGCAAAGATTACCCAAAATCATCAGCGTCGCCACACCCTGCCCCCAGCACTCTCCCATGTTCGGACAACGCGCGCTTTCACAAACTGTGTGAAGACCTCGGTCATGAAGAAGTATGCGCATCACAGAAAGTTTCTGCGCATCAGGGAGCCGTTGTTTAAACCATGCCGGCAACCTGGAAGATTCCTTTTCTGCTATCGCATGACCTGCGTTATTCAGCATCAATCACTGCTCACTCTTTTGGATCTTCAAAAAAATATGTTTCGATTTTTTCTTTCAATTGCGCATCAGCATAATCCACGATCAGCTTTCCGATCAAATGGTCGTTCTCATGCTGAATCGCTCGCGCTAAAAGCCCGTCACATTCAAGAACGCTCGGCTGATTATTGATATCCAAATATTCAACCGTAATCGTTTCCGGCCTCTCCACCTCCACCACGCCTCCGGGCACACTTAAACACCCCTCTTCCAAAACAACAAGCCCGGATGCCTTGATAATTTTGGGATTGGCAAAGACAAACGGACCCTCTCCAATGTCTAAAACAATCAGCTGTTGATTAATTCCAACCTGCGGCGCAGCCAACCCGATTCCTTTTTCAGCATACATCGTGTTAAACATGACCTCGATCAACAGTCGTTCAGAAACGCCGATCTGTTCAATGGGCTCAGACAGCTTGCGCAGGCATGGGTCGCCATATGTTCGGATTTTTAAAACAGGTGGTTTCATGCTCAATGCTGAGTATTCAGCCTCTTCTTGATTGCATTCTTCGCATCCACATGGACAATTCTGGTCTGAAATTTTTCCGCTTCTTCCGGCGTCATTAACGCATAACTTAAAATGATCACCCGATCTCCCACGGCTCCGCTGCGGGCGGCCGGCCCATTCAAACACATCACGCCAGAGCCTGCCTCACCGGCAATAGCATACGTTTCAATTCGAGAGCCATTGTTGAGATTTAAGATCTCAACTTTCTCCCACGGCATAATCCCAACTTCTTTCAAAAGGGTCTGATCAATCGTAATACTGCCCTCATAAAATAGTTCTGCTTGAGTAATACAGGCATCCGCAATTTTGGATTTACAATACGTTATCCACATAACTTTCCCACTCTTTCTTTATAAATGATCCTTGATCTTCTCCAACAATTGTTCTTTAGGCGTCACCCCAACCACCTGATCAACAACAACCCCACCCTTAAAAATCAACAAGTTCGGAATCGACATAACATTGTATTTTGCAGCTAATTCCTGGGCCTGATCCACATCCATTTTGAAAATTTTAGCAGCTCCCCCTAATTCATCCGCGATCTGATCAATAATGGGGGCCAACATCTTACAAGGGCCGCACCATTCCGCATAAAAATCAATCAGCACCGGCACATGCGAATTAATGACTTGAGTTTCGAACTCTGCAGATTTTAAATGAATTGCAGGCATAAACCCCTCCTCTTTATTTATCTATACGCATTTAATTGTTTCTAATTAAAGAAGTTATAAACTAATACTTATAGTAGAATTGTTATTATAACGCCAGGTTTATTTTCAGGCAAGCAGAAAAATGTGTCAGTCCTCAAAAAGCTTATCGAGGCTCAAATGACGGGTATCCTTAAGGTGGGTATACAGAACAAATCCGCTTGAAATCAAAATTATATCTAAAATCAAGGTCACATACAGAGGAAAATGCAGCAATTCTCCAAAACAACCGCAATTGGAAAGAGGCAATCTGCGCAATAACGCCTGACCCACTGCCACCGCAAACATAGTAGACACCGCTATCACAGCCATCGCGCATTGTTTCCGCCATAGGCCTAGAACTAGAAAAACCCCCAAAAACAGCTCACCCCACGGTAAAGTTAAGGCAGCCAACCGCTCTAAAAGCTCATTATGAAGAATTTGATAACTTTGGACCACATAAATGATATTTTCGGTTGGACTGAAAAGTTTCTCCAAACCGGAAACAATAAACACAAAACCCAGTAAAATCCGCAATAAAACAAATTTCTTTATGTTGAATCTCTTCACTTAACGGTCCCCCAAAATTTGACGGGTCTTTTTTTCCAGTTCGGCAGTCCCGACAACCATCTCTCCGTTGATCACATATGTTGGAGTCGCCTTAACCCCAAGAACATCCCCCTTAAATTTCGAGCGCTCTATCTGTTTCTTGGTCTCTTCGTCTTTCAAACACACATCCAATGCCACCAAATCTAAGCCGATCTCCTGAGCAATCAAACGAAATAACGCATTGGGGTCAAGCATAGGAATCCACTGATACTGCCTTTCAAAAATCAAACGGTGCATCTCCCAAAATTTTCCCTGCCTTGAAGCGCATTCGGCAAATTGAAAGCTCACCGGGCCTAAAGGAAATTTGTGCAACGGAAAATATTCCACCTCCAAAAAAATATCCTGCGGATGCCGCTTCATGAAATCCTCCAGCCACTTGGATCCCCGCGCACACGGCCCGCAACGATAATCAATAAACTCAACAATTTTAACCGGCGCAGTCTCCAGCCCGATTCTCCGGATGCTGGAGGAGCTGTTTAGGACTGCCGCTTTCCGTTTTGCCACAACATACTTCACGCCCACAACAGCCGCAATGCAGATTGCAGCAATCAAAACCGTAACGCCATATTTTAAAACTTGTTTTTTAGTCATATATTTCTTCTAGCCTACTTGTATTTTATCTTACCTTGCCCCTATCCTTTGTCAAGACCGCAACTCACCTTCTTATATAAAAAACGCCTGCTTTTTAAAAAAGCAACCGCTTCTCCATATTCTCGTTCCGCTCATTCTTTCTTGAAGAACCAACATTCCCCGCGTCCCTTAAATGGCTACATCTGGACAGATAATGCAAAAAGTCGTCCCCTGCCCAACTTCACTTTCAACTTTGATTGTCCCATTATAACGTTCCACAATCATAAAAGCCGTACTTAAACCCAATCCCGTTCCCATGCCCGGTTCTTTGGTTGTAAAAAACGGGTCGAAAATTTTTCCCAAAATGTCCTTCGGAATCCCTTTGCCGGTATCAGAAATCTCAATAATAACATTACTTTTTGCTGCTGTTTTTTTCCGGGCCGTCCGCACTTTGATCGTGCCTTTTGCTTCAATCGCATCTACAGCATTGCTGAAAAAATTAAAAAAAACCTGCTGAAGCAAGACTTCATTGCCCCGGATCATAATACTATCACTCGCATACTCATGCACGAAGTTGATATTTTTTCCCTGGGCCTTGCTCTTTACTAAGAATTCGGCACCTTCAAGAGCTTGATGAAGATCCACGGCTTCATCATCTCCGCTTGAAAGCCTTGAAAATTTTAAAAGCTCCATGACAACACGGTTTGCCCGCTCCGCTGCTTCTTTAATCATCCGCAGCTTATTCTGAAAACGCGGATCCTCAACCGCAATCTTATTCAAAGCCAATCCTTCCGCCGCTAATAAAATAATGGCCAAAGGGTTTTTAACCTCGTGAGCAACGCCGGCCGCAAGCTGTCCGACGGCCTGCATCTTTTGATTCTGCCGCAGCTGACTTTCCATGTCCAAACGGTTTGTGATATCCTCAAGGATGCCGAATAGAATCGTCGCTTTTCCGTCAGAATTATAAATTGGAATTTTAACCGTATAGGCATGACGGTCACCAAAAACAGTATGGATGGTCGCATTAGGCATCTCTTTGATCGCGTGGGAATCGATGACCTGTTCATCATCAATCCGATAAAAATCCGCCAAAGCCCGATCAAATAAATCATGATCATTCTTGCCGAGGACCTTATTCCTCTTAAGACCAAACATCCTCTCCATCTCTTTATTCCACATAATAAACCGATAATTATCCTGAACATCCTTGGCATACACTGCCAACGGCATATTCTCAATCAATGTCGTCAAGAGCTCCTTCTGATAGCGCAGCGCCTCCTCACCTTTCTTCATGTCTGTAACATCCTGAAGTGTTCCGGTACAACGAAGTCTTCGGGTCTGCACATCCTCAACGGTCTGACACTTGGCCTGCACATACCGTGTCTGCCCATCTGCGCGTAGAATTCGCAGAACCATCTCCTCAGTGGTCTTGTTGTGAATCGAATGCATTAAAATGACATCAACATGTGCGCGGTCATCAGGGTGGATAAATTTTAAGAACTCATCATATGTCTTGGCCTGTCGGCCCGGATCTGTCCCAAAAATTTCCGCCACAATCTCTGAACGAAAAAACGACTTCTTCTCCGGATCGATTTCCCAATGCCCAAGACGCGCGACCTGCTGCGCCTCCTGCAATTTAAATGTCTGGTCCTTTAATGTATTTTGGAAACGCTTAATTTCAGAAATATCCGCCATCGTTGTCCCCACGGCTTCGACCGTTCCCTTTTCGTCGTAAATCGGAATCAAGACTTGAACAACCGGAATGCTCGAACCATCTTGTTTAACAATCATGGATTCAGCGGACCATGTCCCAACTTCAACGGCCTTAGGCAACCAAACTGACTCAATCTGCTCAACAATATTTTTCGGATGACATTCTTTCCAACTCATCCTGCCTAAAATTTCTCCTGCATTCTCAATCCCTAACATTCGGGAACCTGCATCATTAATGTAAATAATCTTTCCTTCCATATTGCTGATCGATACAAAATCACTAGTGTTATTCATAACAGCCGTCAAACGGTTCAGAGAACGCAAAAGACGCTCCCTCTCAGTTTCTGCGTTTTTCCGCACCGTGATATCCTGATGCAGACCGACCATGCGCAAGGGGCTACCGGCGGCATCCCGTTCAATAATTTGCCCGCGGTCCAAGATCCAGCGCCAACTTCCGTCTTTGGCACGCATTCGATATTCTGAGACATAATACGGCCGCCGGCCCTGCAAATAATCCTGCAGAATTTTTTCTGCAAATTCTCTGTCCTCCGGGTGAAGAAGAGATTGCCATGTTTCAACATGCTCGCTTAGCTCATTCTTGTTGAATCCCAGCATACGCCACCAAATATCATTAAAAACCATCTTTCCCGAACGGATATCCCGATCAAACACCCCTAAATATGCCCCGCGTACCGCCATATCCAGCAGCCGCCTATTCTCTTCGACCTCCTGACGGGCTTGTTTCTGTTGTGTTTCGTCCACGCCAACGCATAAAATTTCTAAAAGGTCTCCCTTATCATCAAAGATCCCCCGATTAGACCAAGAGACCCAGACACGAGTCCCGTCTTTCTTAATATTCTCATTTTCCCGAAAATGAAAATCACTTCCCTGATTTGCAATTTGATTAATAACAAGAACCAGCTCATCCTGACTCATAATTTCCGCAGAAATGATCGTCCCGATGACGCTCTTCCCCAAAATTTCCTTTTCGGTATAACCGAAAAATTTCTGGGAAAATTCATTAAAAAATGTGATCCGCCCTTTAGCATCCATGCGGATAATCGCGCTATTCGCATTTTGAATCAGCTGCCGATAGCTGGATTCCTGCTGTTGCGATGAAATCAATTCGCGTTTGTGCTCCGTAATATCCCGAAGAACCCCCATACTATTCCATTGTCCGCCCCTGCTGCCCGTACGGTTAAACGCCTGAAGTTCAACCCAGCGATCATGGCGATGAAGCTGCTGAACTCGAAACTCAGTCTTCAAATCGGCCTTTTGCTTGGAAAAATGCTTCTGCAAACTTTGAATCAACAGCTCCCGGTCGTCCGAGATAACCGAAATCAAATATTTCTTGTCCATCCTTAAAAAATCATCAAACGAGCATCCGCAGATAGTTTCAAAAGAGGGACTGACATAGACTGTTTTTTTGCCGCTGATAAACCAAAAGGCCTGACCGAGCCCTTCAGCAACATCAAAAAACATGCGTTGATGCATTTTTAAACTGGAAATCCGAAAGATAACCAAGAGGACAGTCGCCCCGATAAAAAAGATAGCGGCAGCCACTGCCAGCTCGACAGATGTTTCTTCCAACAGCTCAGAAAGCCCGTGGGCAGAGGCAGCTGGCGCAAACCACAAGAAAGTGAAAAAAATCAAAAAAAGGTAAAATCGATTTTTTTTGAAGCTCTGCTGGAAAGAACTCGAACAGCTTAAGACGCGCATAACCATAAGGCCTCATTTTTTGAAAATCACATGTCTTTTATAATAGGAAGGAACTCTGCGGTTTGCAACCTCTTTTTGAGATTCCCCTGTAAAATCAAAAAGCGCTTCATACAAAGCGCTTTTCTGTACAAAAACTCCAAATTCCCGTCTTCCTAGTTTTGAAGGCATGCCTGAATCCGCGACACAAATTCCTCCATCCCAATCGGCTTAACAATAAAATCATAAACGCCCAACTTTCGGAACGTTCCTTCAAGCTGCTGTTTGACGGTCATAATCACAATTGGAATCTGGCTGGTCTGAGGATTTCGACGCAATGCATCAAAAAAATCCACACCATCCATTCTCGGCATAACAATGTCAGAAAGGATCAGATCCGGCTTAAATAATCCGATCTTCTCCAAAGCCGCTTCTCCATGATGCGCCACGGCCACTTCATAACCATTGGCCGACAACCGCACAGACAAATTTTCTAAAAAATCAGGCTCATCGTCAACGATCAAAATTTTCTTAGACATCAGCAGCCTCTGCCTTTCGCGCTGGAAGCTGAACAAAAAAAGTTGTTCCCTCTTCCTGACGGGAACGAAAGAAGGCTTTGCCCCCCAGGTATCTTTCAGTAAATAATTTAACACTATACGTTCCGGATCCCCTCCCAATGCCTTTTGTGCTGAACGACCGCTCAAAAATCCTCAGCTGCGCTTCTTCGGGTATGAACGAAGCATTGTGAACCGAAAAAAGATGCCCCGCAGCCGTGTGTTCATATTTTAGAATAATTCCTTGATCCGCTTTTGCGTCGGCAGAAGCCTCAAAAGCGTTTTTGAGCAGATTCATCAAGATGCGCCCCAAGAGAACTTTGTCGGACGCGATCAGCGAACGCTCATACGCGCATTCCAGCAACAAGGACCGCTCATATCCCCAGGGATGCTCTTCGATATTTTCGCAGAGTTCTTTTAACCATTGACAAACATCAAACACCTGAATATCCAAAGACAAATCCCCCTGTTCAGCGACAGCTATCATCCTCTGCTGCTGAATCATGTCGATCATGCGCTGAGTGAGGCTCAGGACTTTCTCTGCGGCCTTCTCCTTCTGCGGCAATAATCCGTCCCGGAAATTCTCAGAATACCCCTTCAAAACCCCGGCACAATTTAACACGTCATGAAAAAAAATCTTTTCCAATGTCTCCAGCCTTTTCTCAACAGCAATGTCCCGCAAAGTCACGACCGTAACCTGTTCTGTGCCGACCCGAAACGGAACAGACCATACCCTAAAATTGAGCGCTCTCTCTCCGCCATGTTCGCCCCTTACAAACAAGGAACACTCCTCCACGCTGTCGTTTCCCCCTTGCGCAGTCAAAAAAGAGCGCACCGCTCCGCACTGACGGCAGAATTTCGTTGTTCCGCATCCAAAGGCATCTGTCTCCTCCTTGGCATGAACACAGCCGATGGCTTCCCCCACGCGTTTTCCGCCCAACTCATGCAAAGACGAAACGCCTAGAAACCTGACCGCCTTGTCATTGGCAAAAATGATTTGCCGGTTTTGGTCTAAAACCAAAACCACATCCGGAAAGGCATTAAACGACTGAATCAAAAATTCCTGCTTTTTTAAATACTCGCTCAAAAAAAGCAGTTCTTCTTGCGAGGACCTCTCGGCTGAAGCAAAATAAGTCTTTGGTGATTCCATCAAAATCCGCCCTCCTCAAAAACGCCCGTTTTACTAAAACTTCCACGATACATTATACGCCACATAAGCCCCATTATCCAAGGCAACTTTTCCGCCATTATGCAGATATTCGTACCGGCCGGCCAACGCCCACCCCACATTGGCTCCAATGCTGACCTCTTCACTCAGCTCATGAGAAATACCAAAACCGGCCCGATAATCCGAGACCTTGATAACGTCCCCTTTGCGCGCCCCATCAGAAACTTCAAATTCATCCCGATAAATAAACGCCTCCAGCCGGAGTTCGGTCTTCTCATCCACTTGATACGCCAGATTAGGATTTGTCGAAAGCGCATTGAGCGTCCATTGATCATTGAATTTATATTTGATCCCGATCAAAGGCACGACCTCAAGGTCCTCATAATCCACATTATATCCAAATCCACCCACCAGGATAAAATCATCGCTCGACTTATAAATGCCATACACTCGATTCTTGCTGCGGAAGGCGGCTGACGGAAAGGCATGCTCTTGAGCGGTCTGAAAATATGCGCCGGTGGAAACACCCATAAACCAATGCTCACCCTCAACGAACGGCATGGGAAACTTTACTCCGGCCGTCAATCCCTTGCGTTGTAAGGAAGGCGGAAGGTCGACCGTGGTTGTATCGTTTATGAAATACTGCTGAACATCAACCCCAAGATCCAACGGCATACCATTTTCAAACTTGTATTCTTTGGTCATATTTAAAGATGTGACCGCAACAGTAAGATCTCCGGCCTGCGCCTGCGCGTCCCGGCTGAACGCATAGGATGTAGAGTGCGACATATTCCACGACTGGGAGGACTTCAGTTGAAGCCCCGCGAATCCAGCCGCATGAACCGCTGCCGAATTAAAAAGAACCATACCGAAAACCGCTGCACAAAAAACGGAGTTTTTCACAGGCCGCCTCCTTTTCTTTCACGACAGTTCACCTTAACTTTGAAAAATACTATCATTTGAAATCATCAAAGTAAAGTGAAAACCCTGTGTCCTCAAAAAAGACGGTCCTTATTACGGCTTACAAAAATTCTTTGAAAACTGGGTGAAGGGAAAAATAAGCCAGCTGCTGCTTGTATGTTTATTCTGAACATCGGGTTCCTTTTGCTGACGAATCAAATGCCGGAATTGCCTGGAAGACAGGTGAAATGGCCTCTGCGGAAGGACTCTGCCGTTAAAATCAACAAAAGCATACACCGGGACTGAAGCATTCAAAACAAAAATCCAAAATAAAGCTGCGGAAAAAATCAGACGACTAAAACGATCTTTCATAATTCTTTCTCCTTGCCTTCACTGCTTTGTCGTTTTCTATCCTCCCTCCCTTACGAAAAAAGCGCGGCCTAAAACAAGGCCGCGCCTCAAACATTTTCCAAAAACTATATGCTGTTAAACGCTTGATCCAAAAAACTCTTTCAATCCATCTTGATCCGGCTTCATGCTCTTTGCGCCTTTATTCCAGTTGGCCGGACAGACCTCCCCAAATTCTTCCGTAAACTGAAGCGCATCCACCATACGCAAAACCTCTTCAACGTTGCGCCCCAACGGAAGGTTGTTCACCACCTGGTGCTGAACGACGCCGTCTTTATCAATCAGAAAAAGGCCTCTTAATGCAACGCCCTGATCCTCCAATAAAACGCCATAATCCCGCGCGATCGTCTTATTAAAATCCGAAACCAACGGATATTGAACCCCTTGAATTCCACCCTGCTCCTTAGGCGTATTCAGCCAAGCGAGGTGCGAAAACCAGGAATCCGTTGATACCGCAATTACTTCCACATTACGGCGTTTAAACTCACTGAGTTTTTCCTGAAAAGCATGAAGTTCGGTCGGGCAAACAAAGGTAAAATCCAGGGGATAAAAAAACATCACAACATGCTTTCCCCGGAAATCCGACAATTTAAAATGATCGTCGATTTGCCCCTTTACAACCGTCTTGGCATCAAAATCAGGGGCCTGCTTATTGACTAAAACCATTTTTTTCCTCCATTTTTTAAATTTGCAATTTATGATGAGTCGCAACCTGAAGAGCCACCTTACAGAAAAACAACATTCCAAAGATTTAAGGGAGAAATTGGATTTTTTCCGTCAAGCATCAACAATTTATGAACTCATCGGCCACAAAATAAAGATCGCCACATCCCAAAGCGCATGAGAAATAATCACCGGCCAAAGACTGCGAAACATCAAAAACTGAACTCCCCACCACAAACCGCAAGCCCCGGCCGCCAAAAAAAGGGTGAGATTAAAAGACCATACATGCACGGCCGCATAGATCAAAGCCGCAAATGCGACACCCTTCCATGGCCCAAAGTGTTTAACACAGCGCCGCTGAACAAATCCCCGCCAAAAAATTTCTTCAGCAGGCCCGATCCAGAACAGCAACAAACAGAGAATAACACCCACCGGAACGCCTTCACGAATCGCATAAACACTTTGAATCTCCGCGGCAGATGCTGGAAAAATCCGCACTAAAATATAACGCCCGATATAAAAGGCGCCGTAGAGCAACCCAGCCGACCCTATTCCAGCTGCCACATGCCAAGGACGAAAACGACAAATCTCGGATCGTTGATCCTGCGCAAAAAAACCAATCAACGCAAGGATCCCTGTGGCCGCCGTCATCATCGGCCAAAACATGATCAGGCCTGACGTCCAGGGAGAAAAAAGAACAAACCAAAAGGCGGCCGCCAAAAACGAAAACAACCATACTGCGATCATAAAAATGCCCCCTGCACGATCAGCGCTGAAATGAGCAATATCCCGAACGTCAAATGCAGCTTTGCCGTTTCCTGATCAAGCGTGGCCAGGCTTTCGGGATCATCCGGCTTGCAGTGTGACAGATGCCGGCTGTTTTGAAAAGCTAACGGCGCGCTGAAAAAAACCACAACCGCCCACCATGAAAGAACGCCGGTAAAGATCATGACCACCGTCGCCGCATACGGAAAAGCGACATATCCATAATAGACCCTTGATGCCTTTTCATGACCGCAGACCGATGCCAATGTTTGAACATGCAATTCCTGATCATGCTTGATATCCCGAAGATTATTGCCGTGCAGAATAGCCGCGACCAAACTTGCGATCGGCAACGAAATCCAGAAGACGTCTAAATCCAAGCAACCAGTCATCGCAAAAAATGAACCGCAAACCAGAAAAACCCCCATCAGCAAAATAACAGCCATGTCCCCCAACGCATAATATTTATACCCGACGGGATATCCCGCATAAAAATATCCCCCTAAAACACCAATGAGGCCGAGGACAAGGATCGAAAGTCCTTTTAAAAACACCAACCACAGGCCGAAAACAGCAGCGATGCACAAAGAAACAAAACCGGCCATCAGGATTTCATAGGGCATGAATTTACCCTCCCGCAAAACTCCGCTCGATCCATAGGCATAATTTTTATCGACGCCTTTGATGAAATCAAAATAATCACCGAAATAATTCGTCGCCGCATGGATCAAAACTGCTGCGATCAAAAACAGCGGCAAAACCCGCCAATCCGCCGGGCAACCCAGCGCAACAGCAGCGGCCGCTCCCAAAAAAACAGGCGTTGCCGAAGCTGTAAACGAAAACGGACGCGCCGCCCTCAGCCATAACAACGCGCGGCTCTTCAAATGGTCCATGCACATAGCCCGCTCCTTTGTAAAGTTGCGCTCATTCCAAAGAGCGCCACCGAGTTCTCAGTGCTTCCTGAAAAAGAAAAACGCCGGCTCCTATAACCGCAAAAGTTGCCGTTGGGGAATCTTTCTTTGATCCTGGATTCTTTAGTTTAACCCGATTTTGTCAGTTTTTTTAGATGCCCGCCTCAAAAAATCTTGATCTTTCGAAACGGCGCGGGTTGATCGGTCAGCGTCACCATCAGCCACAAAATCCACCCACCCATCAACAACCCCGCCACCATGACCGCTCCGGCGGTCAAGCGCACAAGAAACGCGATCAGCAGATCGTGCTGTAAAAGGCCGGCCTGGGTTAAAAGATATGTCCAATCATGAATAATATCATCGCCGAAACTGAACGGGCTCACCAAAGGAAGCGCCCTGGCACGAGCGTCTGAAATATACATCGCGACCTCAAACAGGATTGTTGAAAGCCAGCAGAAACACAGCGTGATCGCAAAATAGTCCCGCTGCTTTAAAAAATTGATCATCGATAAAAAAGGAACCAGCACTTCAAACAGGGTCCCTCCGGCGACATTCATCCATTGCCCGAACGGCATGCACAAAAGATGACCCAGCTCATGAATCCCGAGGTTCAACGGAGACAAGATGCTTCCGTAAGAAGGCTCTTTCAGATGATGATATAAAATCCAAAGAAACAAAAACAAAAACGGAAGGCGCACGATCGCCAATTTCCCGCGGCACCATTCCTGCATATCTTGATAGAGGGCTTCAAACATAAAGAAAAACTTTTTTAATGTCCCGAACAGATACAATGACCCTCGGGAAGATCTTTGGCGTCACGCACAAATAATAAAGGGAACACAATATCGCTAAAACAACACGGTAGCCATACCGCCAGAAAAAGAAAAACAAATACTCCAAAGTAAGGAATCGCCTGAACAGAATCATTGGCCATCAGCATATGAAACAATGAAGCCCAAGTGCTTAAGAGCACATGTGAGGCATGCGGAAATTTTGAGATCGGTTTAAAATAGCCGATCGCTATTCCCGCCAAGGCCAACGGATTGATCAACCACCATTTTTCAATAAACCCGATATGCGCCTCAGCGTGCTGCATATCCATCAGCCGCTCTCCAAATAAAGGGATCAACGAATCGCTCAAAGTTCCAACTCCCACCGATCCGATATAACCGATGAGTAAGACTTTCCAAATCTTTTTGGCCGGACTGGTGCGGGTCTTGGGTTTGTAACGGCAATAAATCGCAGTCGTCACCAACGCGCTTAAAAACACATGCGCCGGATGAAGCACATAAAAAATGTTATAGGCGGTACTCTGCGGAAGGCGCTTGAAGGCCATCATCAGAATAATCCCTGTCAGTGCGCCAAATAACGTAAACGGAGAATGCTCTCTTAATTCATAAACAATGCGTTTAACTATCATACGTTCCATTCTTATTAAGAAGTAGTTATCTCCTTCGCCACATGTAATGGCGAGGCGCTTCCGTCTTTACCCTGCCCCATATAAACGGTCATATGCGGGAACGGAATTTCGATATTGCGTTTGTCAAAGGCCTTCTTAAGACGGCCGTTGAATTCCCGGCCGACCGCCCATTGACGGATAGGTTTGGTTTTTGTTCGAGCTTTTATAATGATCGCTGACGTATCAAACTTATCCAGCCCCAAAATTTCGATCGGCGCCAGAATATCATGCTGGAACACAGGATCCTTTCGCATGCCTTCATCAATTTCTTTTAAAACCTCAATGACCTCATCCACGTCTTCCCGGTAAGCCACGCCAATATCAAACATATAAAACGAATACTCTTTGGTCATGTTCGTTACAACACCGATGATCCCATTTCTTACATAATGAACATTTCCGCTGAGATCCCGCAAAATCACCATGCGCAAGGTGATCTTTTCGACCAGCCCCCCTTTATCCGCAATCTGAACAACATCCCCAACGCGAATTTGATCTTCGAGTAAAATAAAAAACCCGCTGATCACATCCTCGACCAGCTTCTGCGCACCAAAACCGATGGCTAAGCCGGCAACACCGGCTGTCGCCAGGATCGGGCCGATCTCGATCCCTAATTCTTTCAAAACCATCATGCCGGCCATAACAAATATACACGCATGCAATCCATAACGAATGATGGAACTTAACGTATCCGCCCGTTTCTGCATTTCAAGATCATCTTCATGACTTCGCGTGATGAAGTGAACCATCTTGGCAGCCAAAAAGCTAGCCACCTTCACTCCGACCATCACCAAAACCAGAATTAAAAAAATCTGCAAACCACTTGTCAACAGCCATGACCCTGCTTTCTCGAGTGCTGGCTGAATCTCTCCAACTGCAGTCATACTGCTCTCCTTTTAAATATAATTCAACAAAATAATCCGGCGTCCGCTCTAAACCAACCTCACGGATTAACGTAACTATCCTTCCAATATTTGGTGCCGTTAATACCGACATCCAACGCCAGCCCATTTTCAGTCAGCTGATAAACGCGTAAACCCGGTGCTACACGAATTGCCCCACTGGCAGCAGCTCCCACATCTGCACCCTTAACGGCCGCGTCAACCTCTCCTCCAAAAGACCAACCATTGGTGATAAAATTCTCCAAGACCTTACGGTCTTGAAATACAAACACAGCTCTGAAATCTTTGATCCCAATCCCAAAACCAACGCTGCCCTGCCCCATCCGCATATAAGTGTCTGTTCCGGTCTTATTATCACGCACAATTCCCCGTCCAGCCGCAACGCCAACCACAAGCATCTTTAAACCAAAATTCGTAAAAACAGCATAGCCTTCCGCCCGCTCCAATTCCTGTTTTACTTCAGGACGAAGGTCATAAAGCTCATCCAGAACCTGTGTCTGTCTAAATTCTAAATATTGACGCCACTGTTCCGGAGTTTTGGGTTCAAGGGTCACGTCCTCTCCCGCAAAACTTAATGATGATAAAGATAACGCCATCACACAAACCAACATAAAAATTCGTTTCATTTTTATTCTCCTGTTTCTTCCGGCCACTCAATCTCTACCGCCGGCTCAGGAACGACCGGAGGTTCTAATTCCAGCATCTCTTCGGCAGGCATCAAATCACCCTTCTCAGAGGTCTCTTCTCCAACCGGGCTAAGGTCAAGCGTTTCTTGTTCAACGGCAACCTCCCCCTGCTCCGGAATAGTCACGGCCGGGGCCTCCTCAACTGTAATCGTATCAAACATCTCCCTAAACACATCATCAACCGAATCAGATTGAACCGCATCCTGTTCCATCTCTGGCACAGCGGTTTGATCCATCTCCTCTGCCGAATTATCCACTCCCGCTTCGGGCAACCCCAGGCCTTGTCCTTCTTCGATAACCGGCTGATCGATTTCTGCCGTCCCGCCAACCGCACCTTCCATATCTTCCGCGTCTTCTATTTCTTCTGTTTCCTCGTTCTCCTCTTTAACGTCTTCCCCTGCGTCTTCCATGGCTTCAATAGCGTCAACCATACCCAACTCTTTTTCCACTTCATCAGCAATCATGCCGTCAATATCAACACCTTCCGGGGCCATGCTCCTGGCCAAATCTCCGCAATGGCGGGAAAGTTTATCCAGTGTTAAATACAATTTCCGGGCATAACTTTCGGTTTGTGTAATAAGATCCGCCGTCGGAGCCGCCTCCACTTCATTTAAAACATTATTGAATGCCTGCTGAACGTTTTTAAGGTTCACAATAACCGGCTCAAAATACTGTCCCATCATTTCCATTTCCTTCTGGGCACGATAAAAACTCTGTTCTAATTCCCCGGAAACGCCTGCCTCTTCCTCCCCGGCCTTTTGAACAGCCTCCTGTTTTAAAGCAGAAAAATATTCACTCCCCAATGCGGCCATCTCTGTTGCCTGTTCAGGCAAAAGCGCAGCGTTCTTTATAAGTTTTTCCAATTCATCAGAGCTCACTTGAAAACGCTCACGAAAATTCGCCGTCTCACTTTCGTTTAAGCCTTTCAATGCGGTTAAAGTGGAGTAAACTTGAATTTTCATGCTGATAACAGCATTGGCAAGCTCCGCCATGGATGTGGAGGCTTTATAAGCTTCTTCATAGCCGACGTTAGCATTTCCTGAAATCGGCGCGCTCATGAAAAAAATTGCCAAAAGAATGGTCGAAATTGATCTGAACTTCATGAGATCTCCTTTCAAAAACGGTAAGACAGGTTGGGACTCAAAAAGAGTAGTGCGTCTTATTATAAAAAGGATACTTGTTTATTCAAGAAAAAAATCGAGGCCTTCTGATCTGAGCGGATATCGAGGTTCAACAACCTAAAGTCCTAAAAACTGAATGCCGCACCCGCATAAAAGAATCATCAATCCGGCCACAGCATGAGAATAGCGTTCAAACCGCTTTAAACGGACAAAGCTCAAACCATAAACCCCCGAGAACACGATGGCCAACATCGTTGTGATTGTGACGATCGAAAACAAAGACGCCACGGCCACCACGCCGGCTATATTGTGTTTAGCCGCAGGATACATCAGTAAAGGAATCAAAGGCTCGCATGGCCCAAAGATAAAAATAACAAACAGCGCCCAAGGAACATAAGACGGCTTTTTTGTTTGTGTATGCACATGGGCATGCTGCGTGTGATGAATGTGCTCATGCGCATGAACATTTCCATCAGCATGAACATGCGGATGTGTGTGCGGCTTATTTTTCACGGCCTGATGAATGCCGTAAATCATATACACGAACCCAAAAGCGATCAATCCCCAGGCCGCCCAATTGCCGCGGGCAGATTCAAAAATTTCCAGTTTTTCAACCGCAATTCCTAAAGCAACTCCCACAAAACCCAAAATAACCGAACTCCCCACATGACCCAGACCGCAGATCAATGTAATGAGGCCTGTCTTTGCCCAGGACCATTGCCGGGCGCGGGCCATCATAATAAAAGGCATATAATGATCAGGTCCAAAAAGGGTATGAAAAAAACCGATCGTCACTGCCGTAATCGTTAACGCCGTAAATTCACCGCTCATAGGTTCTCTTCAGTTTAGAATTAATCGTGAGAAGCCATTTTAGAAGAAACCCCCTAAAATTGCAAACAAATTCTCCTGAGCGGGTTTACACAGCTAAAACAAACTTTCGGAAGGTGCTTTTAGGATTAAAAACAATAATTCCCCGCACAACTCGGGTTGGTTCCCGATAACGGCTGGTCAGTGTGAATTGTGATCTGAAAACAATTCGGCCAAACTGGGTTTGCCGGCCAAGTAGCCGTACAAAATGCGTCACCAGAAATATTCCAGTAATAACATACATACGTGGTCTCACTTGAAACAAGACCAATATTAAGAATACTATTAATCATCGAAAGATCATCCATGGTGCATCCGCCTACCCCTGGAAGAGGGCAAGCCACAGATCCCCGAACAAAAGGAAACTTTGCCACCCCGGTTCTGAGAAGAAACTGCTGAGCAGCATCATAAATTAAAAGCATATCCTGCCTGGCCCGGTTATTAAGATCTCTCTTTACCATCTTGGTATAATTCGGGATCGCGAACGCAGACACGATCCCAATAATCACCAGAACAATCATCACTTCAATCATCGTAAACGACTGAATTCGCTTTTTTCTCATATTCATGCCAATCTCCAGAAAACACGCTTTTTCTTTCAAATTTCGCTTTTACTTTTTTCCACAAACCCTCTACATTCACATACTAATATAAGTATATCATCTTCGAAACAATAAAAACTGCTTTTCAAAACTCTTTGTCCTTACTGGATTTCCCCCAATAGATCCCCTTCAAATTCTTTTAAAATTTCAAACAATGCGGTATTGTACGCAGCCATCAACTCTGTCGCGGACTTGTCCTTCATAGCAATGCTCTGCGTGTAGACTTTCACAAACGCCTCCCGCGCTTGCTCTGGAGGAATGAGGACAAACTGCATTGTTAAAACAGCTTTCAGCTGATTATTATCCCGAAAATCTCCGTAAAGCTCTTGAATATTTCCTTTGAATCGATAATCAGACGAACTTTTGGAATGGGCAGCAGAAAGGCTCTCAACATAAGGAGCTTGGACAAACCATGATTGGGCCTCTTGAGTCATCATAACCTGAGGCTTTGCAAGGAACCGGTAATAATAATCCCGTTTATACTCATAATCCCCCACCCGGTAAACAAAAAGCAGCGAATCAAACTGCGCTGCAATGCTCAACCGTTCAATCGAAAGATCGATTTTTTTACCCGCCGCCTCTCCTGCCGATACCGGCCTTGAAAGATCAAAGGCATATGTGTGAATGTTCGGCGCCGGCTGTTTCAAGCTCACGCACCCGGCATTTGCAAAAACAAGAACAGCTAAAAAAATACTCAGTCGATCGGTTTTTCTCATGGCTTGACTCCTGTCGCCTCCGGCGGCTCCCCAAACAAGAGCCTGGAAGGGTTATATTTCATTTCTGTTGTAACGGCCTGAATATCACTGCTGATCAAACGAAGGTTTTCTAATGTTTCCCCAACTTCCCGGCGCTGTTCGTTCAGCATATGATGAAGTTCAGAAAGAGTTGTCTGAACCTGCTCTGAAATCGTCGGCAGCCGCTTCGAGGCTGTGTTAAGATTCTGCAAAAACGGGTACACATCATCTTTCAAAGCCCGGTTAATCCCGCTGATACTCTCAACAATATTCTCGAAAGGACTCGACATGGAAGGAATGTACTCATAATGCGACTTCCAAGGAATTTTCATAGTCGGATATTGCTCCGGATCAACCACATCCAACTCTAAATAAGAAAGTCCGGTAATTCCGAGCGGACTCATTTTGATGCGCAGACCGCGCTTCACCAGACCCTGTTCCTTCGTCAGCCCCAGACGACTGACCAAACGGTCCATGACCTCAGCATCCAGGGCCCCGCGCACAACAATGTAGGTGCCGTACTTCAAGGCGTCCTCTTCCTTTTGTGTATTATAAATTTCAGCCGCAACCCGGATTTCCTTGACGTCACCGATCTTGTAACCACGGAATTTAATCGGAGATCCGATATCGATCCCCTGGACAGAAGATTCAAAATAAGTTTCGATCATCTGCTGCCGCTTAAAGGCATGCCCCCCCGCAAAGATCACAACCGCAAAAACAAACAGCACAATTCCAGCTAAGAGAAAAATGCCAATCTTAAAATACCGGGCTTTCGCGTTCATACTTCTCTCCTCACATATTAGACGGCTGATACTGTCCGGTTAAAAAAATCCCGCACAAAGGCGTTCTCTGAATGTTCTCTCAAATCCTCCGGCTTGCCTTCGGCAATGATCCCCTTGGTTTTCGCATCCAAAAAGACCACCCGATCCGCGATCGTAAAAATACTTGCCAATTCATGGCTCACCACAACAAAGGTCAATCCCAGATTTCGCGACAGCTCCACAATCAGTTGATCAATCTGTGCCGCCGTGATCGGATCCAGCCCGGCTGACGGTTCATCCAAAAAAATAATCTTTGGATCCAGCGCCATGGCGCGCGCGATCGCCGCCCGCTTCTGCATTCCTCCTGAAATTTCTGAAGGACTGTAATTTTCAAAACCGTTCAAATTAACCAGCTTTAATTTCAGCCGCGCCGCCGCCTCACGCGCCTCCTGAGGAAGATCGGTGAACTCCTCCAGCGGCAGCATCACATTTTCTAAAATGGTCAGCGACCCGAACAGAGCCCCTCCCTGATACATCACGCCAATGGTCTGAAAAAACCTGAACAGGTCTTCCTCGCCGGCTGATACGATATCGATCCCGTCAACGAGCGCCTGTCCTTTTTGGAACACATACAAACCGATCATATTCTTTAAAAGGGTGCTTTTGCCACAGCCTGAAGAACCCAGGATCACAAAGATCTCTCCCGGGTAGACATCAAAGGAAAGCTCCTTTAAAATGACACGTTCCCCATATCCGGCTTCAGCGCCCCGAATAGAAATGATCGGTTTGTTCTTTTCCATCCTAAATCCCCAAGTAGTAATACACAACAGAAAACACGCCCTCAATGACCATGACCGCAATGAGTCCGCTCACAACCGCACGGGTCGCCGCCTCACCGACGGCACTTGGTCCATTTTTCGCCTGCAGCCCCCGCAAACAGCCGATAGCGGCGATCACCAGCCCAAAAGCAAATGATTTAATAAACCCGCCCAAAAAATCCTGTAGCCGCACAATTTCGATCACGCGGTCAAAATACGTTCTAAACGGATAACCCAAAGACTTAAAGATCACGCTCCCCCCCAGAACGCCCGCTCCGTCAGCGACCAATACCAAAACCGGAAACAGGATCATCAAACCGATGACCCGGTTCACCACCAGAAAACGAACCGGATCCAAACCCATGGTCTTAAGCGCGCTGATCTCGTCATTGACCTTCATGGTCCCGAGTTCTGCCGCAAAGGCCGAACCGGTCCGGCCGGTCAAAACAACAGCGGTCATCAAAGGCCCCAGAACTCTTATAATGGAAACCCCCACCAAATCTGCCACATAAATATCAGCACCCATCATCTGTAGCGGGATCGCTGATTGAAAAGCCATGATCAAACCCATCAAAAAATTGATCAAGACCACGATCAAAACCGCCCCCATGCCGTAAAAATCCACCACCGCCCAAACATCTTTCCAACGGATATACTTGCGCGGATTCAAACACGCGGAATACAAATTTGCTGTCAGCTGGCCGATAAAAACAATCTGATCGTAAATATCAGCGGAAACCTTTAAAAAAGTTCTTCCGAACTTCTCAATCAAGTTTAAGCGTAAAACCGCTTCCGGAGCCGGCGCAGGCTTCTCCGCCGTGTAAATCTCGATCAGCTTCTGGATGTCCGCTTTCAGGCCCAAAACCTCACAGGCGCCCTTATGCGACGCTTGAAACTGCTGACACTGCAAAAACAAGGCCGCCCCCGCGCCATCACAATAGAGAACACCTTCGGCCTGAAGGCGAAGACTCTTTGGCTGATGCCGCTTGAGCGCCTCGGTCACCTCGGTCCAAATCGGACCGACGGTATGCGCACTCAACTCCCCGGAAAGGGAAAGTGAAATCTCCTGGCTGTTTTGGGAAATCATTTCGCAATGGGCGGAACGGTTCATCATAAAAAACCCTTTATCTAAAAAACCTCTTCTTCAAAAATACTATGACCGTATTATAGGGACACCCGCCATGGAAGGCAATCGAAAACTGGTCCCTCTTTGTACTGATCATAAAGATCCCTTTATTATTCCGCTAAAAATTATTATAATGAATACCCGTTGAAGAAACGGTGACCGTTTAATACTTCAAATTGCGGATTAAAAACAATGCACGCTTTAAAAAAGAAATCTGTCTTGGTCCTTGCAACCGTCCTGTGCGTCCTGGCCAGCCTCTTCACCGCTGTCTTTGTGATGCTGTTTACAAACATCGGCAGTTCCTTCATCACAAAAAAAGTTTTAAAAGGGCTGGCTGATTATAACGAGATCTCCTGGAAAAAGAACGAAGGCAGCCTGGCTGGCGGTATGGTGTATGAAAATGTCGAGATCCAGGACCTCGAATGGTTCTCCACGCCCAACACCCTGCGTGTTCAAAAGATCACGGTTAATGTGGACACCCCCTCGCTTTCCGGGGTTCTCGTAACCATCGATCATGCCCGGCTCATCCTGCCGGATGCCGACCCCATCATCGTCTCCGGAAATCTGAGCCAGGGAATCCTCCATTTCGAGCTCTATTCAAAAAGCTTTTCCATGGATCAAATCAAACCTTTTCTTGCGGATGAAAACATTAAAGATCTTTCCGGAGAGCTTGCTGAAATCGATATCGCCATCACCGGATCTGTTTTCGAACCTCAGGCGCAAGGAACCTTTGCGATCGAGCACGCGTCTAAAAACGGATTTTCAATTTCAAGCGCGCATTGTTCTTTTGATCTCACCCTGAAAGACGCCCCGATCGGCCGGGGGCTGCACGGCTTTCTCGAATTATCCGACGGAAACATCAGCGGAAAAAAAACCGCGCTGATCACTCTTCAAAAAAGCCGGATCACGTTTGACGGAGATCCGATGAAGCCTTCTTTCAATATCAAAGCCACTTCTAAAATCGAAAAAACAAAAATGGAAATTACACTGACCGGCCGTTTTGACAAGCCGGACATCCAGATCCAATCCAACCCGTCTTTATCCAAAGAGCGCGCGCTCGTGGCTCTGGCCACCAACAAAACCTGGAGCGCCAGCGACAAGCTCCTTGAAACAGGCGTTGTCACGCCGGAGATGACACGCGAATTTCTGGATTATTTTTTCTTCTCAAGCCCTGGGAACAAATTTGCCCAGCGCTTCGGTCTGACCGACCTTTCGATCAAATTCACCGAAAATAGCAAAGGCCTTTCGGCCAGCAAATCGCTCTCTTCGCGCCTTGAAGGAACCTACGAAGTCGAAGAAAAGACAGTTCAAAACAATCAACCGGAGATCTCGCAAAAGGTCGGCGGGGAACTGCAGGTCACGGATGGACTTTCTATCGAAGCCAAAAAAGAGATCAAGCAACAACAGCAAAACACCCTCAACGAAACTCAGCAAAAACCCGATGATCAGATTTTGTTGAAATACAAAAAGACGTTCTAAGAAGACACAGGACACAAAGAAAATCAAAAGCAAAACAGATGAAAACACCTTGAAACACATAGAAATACATGGAAATAAAAAATTGAACCATGAAAAAACATTAAGGCATCACTCCTATACAAAACAATAAAATTGATCGAAAAATTTTGAAACATGCAGAAACACATAGAAACAAAAAATCAATGGCTTTAAAAAACACAAAGACGAAAGACAATCAAATCTAAAATGTCAAAATAAAAAAACCCGAGCATCTCGGGTTTTTTTATTTAATGGCCTCTCACCTTCCACTCTATCGCTTATTCAAAATTCAATTTTTCCTTATTTCTATGCCTCTTCTTGTGTTCCGTGTTCCGTGTTCCGTGTTCCGTGTTCCGTGTTCCGTGTTCCGTGTTCCGTGTTCCGTGTTCCGTGTTCCGTGTTCCGTGTTCCGTGTTCCGTGTCCTGTATCCTTGTATTTTTATTTTAACGCCGAAAGCTTCAACATCCCATCCGCCCCCGCCCCCATCTCACCCAATATCATGGAAGGCGTGACCGGCGCCACATTAATGATTACCGGGAAAAATCCGTCAATATTCATATCCTGGATCGGCTGCTGCGGAAGCGGTAACGGAAAACCTTTTCCATCGCGTTTGATCTGCAGATCCAACAAGCTCGGATTAAGATCGATACCACCGACGTTCTCAGATGGCGTTACTGGAGCCCCTATCACGGCAGCGTTAGTTCCGCTCCTAGTTCTATATATATACTCTCCTGCGGTCACTCCCTGCACATATGTCTGTGCAACCGTTCCCGGTGTTGCGCCGACCTCTGCCCTCATCGATACGCCTTTAAACGTTCCATTGACCGGCACCTGAACCACTCTGGCCATCTCTGACATCTGCTCTGCATAACCAACCACGTCACCTTGATTTGATTCAGCTAAGGAAACCTCTTGCGCTCCCGCTTCCTGTTTCTCTCTCAAAGCAGAACTGACATTATCAAAAAACCTTACCAATCCCTCTGGAGTGCTTCCCTCTCTGGCTCTTAACGTAACGCCATTAAACGCCCCTCTAACCGCACCACCTTTTTGCTGCCGCGTCTCAACTATCGTGTTCACGAACGACACTAAATCATCCGTCCTATTCGGAACAACTTCTCCTTCAATAGCATATCCCCTTTCGATGTCCTGCAAATATGTCTGCGCAACCATTCCCGGCGTTGCACCAACCTCTGCCCTCATCGATACGCCTTTAAACGTTCCATTAACCGGCAGCTGAACCGCTCTGGCCATCTCTGACATCTGCTCTGCATAACCAACCACGTCACCTTGATTTGATTCAGCTAAG
>JBBRHV010000024.1:0-26091 GCA_038222225.1 Candidatus Omnitrophota bacterium | reverse complement strand
CATGATCTGATTTTACAACTTCAGGTAAACGTGTCAAGTTTTCAGAGAACAATAAATACTGTAAATGCTTTTAAACAATAAACTTAACTCAAACAAATGGGTCTTATTTACCCACTAGAAACGGTGTAGACCCATTTTTATTGACTTGTATTGATCTGAAAAAGATGACAACCAAAAGCAGGTAAATCAAAATACAGGGCTTTCTCGCTATCGCGCGTATATTCCTCAGAACCCAGCACGTCTTTAAAAACGATCCTTTGGGAGCGTTCCTGCCCCAAATTCATGGCAACATAGCATTGCGCGGGCTCCCCGGAATAGTTGATCACCGCAAGGTGTTGATTCTGCTTGCAGCAGATAATCACATTGCGAAACGTCCCGTTGCCTTCCCAGGCCGGATGAGTTTGCCAGATTTCCCAGCGGCTGTCCGCTGTGTTTAAAATCTGCAAATTCTTAAAAATTCTTTGATAAAAAGAAGCCAGCGCTCTCTCTACTTCCTCTTTGGGCTGTCTGATCAACTGTACCGGCAGTCTTTTCCTCAACCCCTCCAACTGCCCCTGATAAAACAAATGACCGCCCGGCGCCAAACACAAAAGAAGAACCGCGGCCTTGGATCTTTCAATACCAAACACCGTAGCCGCCCGGCCCTCATCATGGTTTTCAATAAATTTCAGCCGCTTCTTCGCCAATTCACCCGCGTCAAATAAGTTGCCTCTTATTTCATCAACCCGCAGGTCTTTCAATGCCTCATAAAACGCCTTGTCATAAACATAATCAAAGCCTGAAGACACCAATTCAGATTCCAATCCCCAATACACCTCGGCAATAAAAATAAAATCCGGGTTAACCTTTTTCACCGCCACAACCGCGTCTGACCAAAACTCATGCGCCGGTTCCTTGAATTGACCCCCATTAAAAATCCGGTCTCCCCAAACCTGTCTTTGAATGCCTTTTAAAACCAGCATGGCCATGTCGCAACGAACACCGTCGCAAAAATACGAGATCTTCAAAAGCTCTTCCTGCATGGCCTGTCGGGTCTGAAGATTGAAATAATTCAACTGCGCCACATCTGTCCAAGCTGGAAAATACGGATCTTTTCCGTGCGCCAGCACGTCCTTCTTCTCAGACAAGAAAAAAGTGTTGGGGTCATTCTGCAGATCCTGCCGCGTTCCGTTCACAAAATATTCAGGATGCGCCTTCACCCAGGGATGATCGTTAGCCACATGATTCGGCACAAAATCTAAAATGACTTTCAGTCCGCTTTGATGCGCCAGCTTCTTGAATTCCATCAAGCCTTCTGTTCCCCCTAAAGAAGGATCGGTCTCATAGCCGGCAACCGCATACGGCGAACTGACGATATCCTCAAGCTCAACATCCGGCAACGCATTGAGAAATTCCTGACGAAGCCCCGCATGCTCTCGCGCGATCTGCCGCCCCTCCTCACTCGCGCGCCAGATTCCCATCAGCCAGACCGCATCAAACCCCAATTCCTTAAGCTGACGCAGTTCCTCCTCCGGCACTGTGCTGAGTTGAATTTCGCGGCCATACTTCTCAGACAGGCTTTTAAGCCAAACCCGCGTGTTGATTTCATAAAGAAAATTCATAGTCTTCTCTCATTGAAATACCGACCCCAAAAATCAGCTGCCCAAACCAGCCTAAATTGATGGTAACAGAAGGAGACCTGCCCTGGCAAGATAAAGATTCAAAACAAAATCTGCGCCTCCTGAGGCCGCCCTTTTCAACGCAAAAAAAATCCCCTGAGCCATTGGCTCAAGGGTCTTCCTGTTCTACTGAATCTTACGGCGAAAACTGTGTGCCGCCTTATTTTAAACATTCTTTGTAATGACGGTAACAGAATTCTTCCGGATTATAAATACTCAGGCGATGCGTACAGCCATGCTTTTTACAGACGCGTCCCTTCCCATACTGCTTGACTTGACCGCCCTTTTTTGTCTTGCGAGGATACATATCTTTACATTTTATGCCGGAATGTGATCCGGCCCTTATCTAGGTCATACGGCGACAAAGCCACCGTCACCTTGTCTCCCTGCAGAATCTTAATAAAAAACCGTCTCATCTTTCCGGCTGGATAGGCCATCACCATATGGCCGTTCTGCAATTCAACGGAAAATCTAGAGTTTGATAATATCTTGACAACAACTCCCTCGACCTCAACTGCCTCTTCTTTGGACATATCAACTTCCTCGATCTAAAATCTTATTCGGTTAATGAATATCGTTTCCCCGTCTTCGATGAGGATCGGATTTTCCGGAATCGCTCAACTCCCCTTGACCCTGCCTTTACTTCTTGCCGGATTTTTTATCCTGCTTTGTTTTTTTGTGCTTATCACTTTTTGTTTTATCTTTTTTTCCCTTGTCTCCCATTAAACGCCTCCCTTATTTTATAAGCTCTCTTCGAAACAATACGCCGATCTATTTTCTAATACACGGACGAATATGAAAAGCCAGGTTGCCCTTATACGCCGGCTGGATCTCAAATTCCACTCCCAGCCCTTCCGTCAACTCCGCGAATTCAGTGTCCCACAGACACTCCTTATGAAAATGCGCATCTTCCCCATTATTTGTCTTAATTTTCCCGTATTCTCTGTCACGAAATAATTTTGAGATCGTTCCGATTTGCATTCTTCATCCCTCCAAAATCAATTTTTGTGCCGCCCGCTTATTTCTTAAACATGCGAAAAATAGCACAGTTACAGAGATGCTCCAGAAACACAACACATCATCTTTCAAATGGTGATGTTTTGTAAAAACTTAAGACCGATCAATAGAAGGTAATGCTGGCAGACTGCCAATGAAAAAATAAAGAGACCTATTGTTGGAAGGACTTATCTATCTAAATGATCTAAGGTATTATACCCCTTTCCGGGTGTAATTACTATAACTATTCCTCAGGGACGGATGATTCTAAGAAGGGTCTCGTTAAAAAAGACAGCCTGTCTTCAACTGCAAAAATCATCCTTGAGGTTCTCCGTTTTTCGATTGCTCCAAATATTCCCATCGCTCAAAAGCGGCAAGCAGCTCATCTTCGACGGACTCAAGCTTTGCCTTGGTTTGAAGGATTTCTTTTGCGTCTTTTTTATAAAAATCAACATCCGCCAAAATACCGTACAACGCATCTTGCTCGGCCTCAAGTTTTTCAATTTTAACCGGCAGGTCTGCTAATTCACGTTCCTCTTTAAAGGACAGTTTGCGCAGGATGCGGGGCTTCTCCGTCTTTACGCTCTCTTTGTCTGTAATGCTCTTGACTCTTCCAGGCACAACAACGGGCTTACGCTGATTCAACCACTCGTCATATCCGCCCGGGTACTCGCTGATTTCGCCCTGTCCTTCCAGAACAAACATCGAAGTGACGACATTGTTCAAAAAAGAACGGTCATGGCTGACCAGAAGCAGTGTTCCGGAATATTCCAAAAGCAATTCTTCCAAGAGTTCTAAGGTTTCGATATCCAGATCATTGGTCGGCTCATCCATGACCAGGACATTGGACGGCCGGATAAAAAGCCGGGCCAGCAAAAGCCGATTACGTTCGCCTCCGGAAAGGACTTTGACCGGCGTGCGGGCCCGATCCGGCGAAAAAAGAAACTCCTGCAGATAACTGATGATATGTTTTGGTTTTCCGTTGATCACAAGGGTATCACTATCGCCGCAGATGTTCTGCATAACGGTCTTTTCCCCGTCCAATTGCTCCCGAAGCTGATCATAATAGGAAACTTCCAGTTTCGTGCCAAAGCGCACTTTGCCTTTTTCGGCTGCCAGTTGTCCCAAAAGAACCCGGAGAAATGTTGTTTTACCGCTTCCGTTGGGTCCAATCACGCCGATTCTATCCCCACGCATGATCTGGGCTGAAAAATCACGGATCAAACAGTTTTCCCCGTAACTGAACGCCAAATGCGAGGCCTTGATGACCAAATGACCGGACGGATCAGCCTCATGCGTCTGCATCCGCACATTTCCTATGACCTGTCGTTCTGCCGCCTTTTCCCGCCTCATCCGCTCCAGCGCTTTCACTCGTCCTTCATTACGGGTCCGCCGGGCCTTAACACCCTGCCGGATCCAAACTTCTTCCCTGGATAATCTTCGATCAAAATCTTCACGCTGGGCTTCCTCAATTTCCAAAACCATCTTTTTCCGTTCTAAAAAGGTCTGATAATCACAGGCCCAGCTAAAAAGCTTTCCGCGGTCAAGTTCGATGATCCGCGTGGCCAAATGCGTCATGAACGTTCGGTCGTGAGTGACAAAAAATATAGTGCCGGAATAATTCAACAAAAAACTTTCCAGCCAATCAATCGATTCAATGTCCAAATGATTGGTCGGCTCATCCAACAGCAGGACCTCCGGTTTGAGGACCAACGCCTTTGCCAAAAGAACCCGCCGTCTTTGTCCGCCGGATAACTGTTCGAAATCACCGTCGGGATCAAGTTTCATCCGGGAAATAACCTCATCAACCTGGTTGCTGATATCCCAGCCGCCGGTCCGGTCCAATTCCGATTGCAAAGCGTCTAGCTGCCTCATTAATTTTGGAGTATGCTCAGTATGCAGCTGCAAACTGACATGATGATAGTGACTTAAAAGTTCAGCCCGCTGACCTAACCCGGCAAGAACCACATCAAAAACCGTTCCCTTGATATCCAACGGGATCTCTTGAGCTAAGTGGGCGACCTTGATCCCTTTTTGAATCACGATCTCACCGCTATCAATGCCCAGTTGGCTGGCCATCACCTTCATCAGCGTCGTCTTCCCCACACCGTTACGGCCGAGCAGCGCCACCCGCTCTCCCGGTTCCAAGTGCAGCGTCAACTGATCAAAAACCAACGGCCCGCCAAAAGCGAGCGAAATGTCCTGCAAACTCATGAGTGCCATAATTTCCTTTTAAACCCCTTCCCCATCCTTAAGGCAACCGCTTAAGAAGCCCACCTTTGATCCAAACGCCATGGAATCCGCTAAGTAGAATCGGCGGTCCTCTTCTAAATGACCCCCTGATTCCCTGCCCAGCAGTTTTGTCTCGCAAAGCTGCGCGCGGAGGGCCTATCCCATCTTTCCAACCGGACAAACCCAGACGCAAGGGCTGATAAACGACAAACCCCTTGCATCCTATACAGGTGTAAGGGGTTTCATCGTTAGATTTTCATCAAACTTTAAAAAAAACTTCGTTTTCTTTAGCGACGATTATCTTTGTGCTTTGAAAAGCAATCCTTGCAATAAACCGGACGATCTTCTCTCGGTTTGAAAGGAACATCACATTCCTTTTTGCAGTCGGCACAAACAGCCTTATGCATTTCTCTTGATCCTCTGTCGTAACCACCTTGAAAAGCCATATCTTCTCCATTGTTTTGTGACACCTCTTATGAGGCATCGGTTATTAATTAAACTTCTGTGTTGAACAATGATTGGTTGAATCGGGAGAATGAAATAGGGGACAATACTTTATCTCCATACACTTTTGCACGCCTGCCCATTTTCAAAACCTTTCAAGGAAACATTATAACCCCAACAATAAAAATATACAAGCCCCATTATCATCGCGGTCGAAAATACGTTTTTAACAAAAACCCCGTCTTTTCGGCAGCATCGCCTTCTGGCGGCGCGACAGCTCAGTAATCGTACTCCACCAATCCCCTGAAATACTCCGGCACTCGTGCCGCAAAAGTGAGCCGTTCTCCGCTAAACGGATGCTTAAAAGAAATGGACTGCGAATGCAGTGCCAATCGTCCGTCTTTCGTCCCTTCTCTTCCGTACTTTGCATCCCCCACCAACGGGTGGCCCAAATCTGCAAAATGCACCCGTATTTGATTTTTCCTTCCGGTCAAAAGATCGATTTTGACTAAACTATATTTCGCCGTTTCTTTAAGCACGGCATAGGCGGTATACGACAATTTCCCTTGTTTCTTGTCCGACGTCGAATGCATAACATAATCATCATCCTCAAGCAAATAACTCGAAAGCGTAGCAGCCTTTTCAGCAAGCCGCCCATGCACAATCGCATAATAAGTCTTTGCCGTCGTCTTCCAATGATCCTTCAAAACATTTTGCGCTTGTTCTGTTTTGGCGAAGATCAGCACTCCAGATGTATCTTGGTCTAAGCGATGAACAACATACACGCACTTTCGTGATTTTGAATTGCCTTTGCGAACATACTGATTCAAGGCGGCATGCACCGTCTTTTCCTTGTTCCATAAGGCAGCAACTGTCAAAACCCCCGGGGCCTTATTCCCAACGATCACATCCCGGTCCTCGTAAAGGATCTCAAATCCTTTCGGCTGATATTTTTTTGGTATTTTTTTTTGCTCAGCCATCCTTGCCTTTTCTAACTTCTTCCTGCCCTCTTGTTAACGCGCCGTCGGCCTCTGAGGCTGCTGCCCCTCATAGACGCGCTGAGGCTCTTGGCCGAAGTTATATCTCACTCCCAGCCATATTGTATATTTGGAATAATCTTTTGCCGGGTTGCTGTCTTGGGCGTCAAAATATTCTCCCCGCAAAGACACCGACCAATCCGGCTGAAACTGATACGCCAATCCCACGGCAGAGAAATACGTCGGATGATTGGATTTGGGGTCCTGTGTTTCAAAACCAACAGATGTCTGTCCCTCCGCAAATAACCGCGGCCTCATCTGCCAACTGCTATAAATCCCAATAGCATCCGAATGAATGGAATGCGGATTAAAATAACCGCTATCTTTCTGTTCCCCCCAGCGGGAAAAATAATCATTGAAATAAAGTTTTACGTACGGGGTGGTTTGCCGCAAACGAAATTCCACCCTAGAAAAAACCGTGTCTTGCGTATTCCCGTCGGAATAACTGCCGCGCTTATATTTGCTCGAAAAAAGCCAGAAACGGTCCGGCCGTAAATCCACGGACAAAACTCCGCTATCTACAATAATTTTTCTATCTAACGCCGTAATATCCTCAAATGTTTCACGGTCATAACCAAAATCCAATCTCCAGAAATCATCCGGCCGAAGCGTCAGCCACGTGTTCGTCGTCAGCGGTGTAAATCCGTTCGCGCTGTATTTTGTCACATACAGATATGTATTCGCCTCCCAATATTCATTGAACCGCTCCTGCAGATCAATCCCGCCGCGTTCAGCCTCTAAAACCGGCTTGCCGGTCTGGCGGTATCTGGCCCATTCATAGGTCGTACCCCAGGCCGCCTTGTCATTGAAAAATCGCCCCCCGTGCCACCGGGACGAATAGACCGCCAACTCATTTGTGTCTTGCGAATAACGATTGGATTGATTGACATGGAACGCCTTAAGCCCCTGGATCTGACCAAACAAATCCGAAGCGGCCTTGCGCTCTGGATGCGCCGGCAGTAAATCATCCAATGTTTTTAACGCCTGCCCTTCTTGGCCATCCCAATGGTAGGCAAACGCAAGTCCCTCCAGACTGTCCGAATTGCCCTCATTTTCCCTGAGGATCTGAAGGTACCGCCGAATGCCCTGCTGATGATACCCTTGCCAAACCGCATTCCGCGCCAACCCGTTCTGTGCGGAAAGATTCAGGGAATCCAATGTCAAAACTTTCTCATACAGCTGATTGGCCTTCTCCAGCCGGTCCTCCCAACTGAGGACTTCCGCCTTGCCCAGCAAGGCCGGGATCGAATTCGGATTCGTTTGCAAAATCAGATCATATTCGGCGATGGCCTCCTGATAACGATGATCCCAGGCTAATGCCTCGGCTAATCCTGTTGCGGTCCCAAAATCGTCCGTGTTGAATTCAAGCGCCTTTTTATACGTGCCGATCGCCTGCCCGAACTGTCCGTTCCATTTATACTGATCAGCCAACTCCTTTAGAATTTCCTTCTCATGCTCCGGATATCTTTTCCTGACGTCCTCAAAAAGTTCGATCGCCTGAGAATGACGGTCTGCGTAAGTATAAACCCGCGCCCACTCAATTAACAATCCCGGCTGACTGCGTAATTGATCTGAAATTTTTTCATACATCCCAAGTGCCGCGTCATAAGCCTTTTGCTCAACCAAAGCCCGCGCTTCGTTCACTGACGGGTCAGGGCCCTCTGCCATCGACGAAGCGGCCCATAAAAAAAGGATTCCCGCGACAATACCGATAATTTTATTCTGCTTCATATTTTAGTCCCGTCTGGAAAGAACCCATGCTCTTTCTCCGAGCAACTCATCCCGAATAGCTACCATATGAACAAACGTTTTAAATAAAGTATACGGCCAAACGAACAACATATACACAATATAGCGCACAAGCGGCCCCCTCGGCTGTGATGCATTTTTGTAGGCTGCGATCACCTGAAAAGGCCCGCTGACCAATGTAAAAATCAAAGCAAAACCCAAATAGGCGTTCATGGGAAACTTGACCGCGCCCTCCTTAAGCCAGAACGCGAACACGACCGGGAACAAAAACGTGCTCGTCACGTCATAAAAAACACGCCAGAGCAAAAGCGTTGTCCATATAAACTTTTGCCCGAAATTGAGATACTGTGTTTTCCATATATCAGACTGATACTTAAATGAGCATTGAAACCATCCCTGAGCCCATCGTTTCCGCTGAAACCATAAACCCCAAATACTCACCGGTGCCAGTTCCGAAGAAATAATACTGCGGTCATGAACAAAACGATATCCCGCCAAGACTCCCCTCAACGTGCTGTCAATGTCCTCTGTCAGCATCTGCGGCAGAAATTTGACCTTCCTAATGACTGAACTTTTCCAATACCCGTTGGAACCGCCGAATAAAGTCGTGTCAAAAATGATCGATTTTGAAGGATGTTGTATGCCGTAGATACCCTCAAATTCGACCTCAACCAGCTGAGGTACAAACCCCCGGTCGGCATTGCGCACTTTGCAGCGGCCCTGCACCACATCATAGCCTTCATCCAACCAACGCCACGCCCGGCGAAGGCAATCCCGCGCCACAAGATGATCCGAGTCCAAAAGCACAGTCATCCCGCCACTGGACAAGCTGAGGGCATAATTGAGGTTTTCACTTTTACTTCGGGAATTATGCGCATTCGCCAATATCAGTTCGGGCCACTGCATTACCATTCCCCGAAGTTTAAGCTCCAACGGTTCCATGTGCGGCGTATTATAGGCTAAAATGACTTCGATGCCGTCCTCCGGGCGGTCAATATTTTGCAAAATATTCAGGATGCTCTTTTCAACGACCTCAATCTCATTGGGCAAATATGCGGTAACGATAAACGTGGTTCTGGGGATTTTCTTGTTTTCTGATGTCAGCCGAGGAATAAATTTTTCTCTCTTAAAAACCCTGACCGTATACCAGTAGGTCAACGCCGCCTGGATCATGAGCATGCTGACAATAAAATGATAACTGATATGAAGAAAAAGCGGCCAGCGAAGGGACAGAAGATAAAAAATGCACGTTGCGCCTATGAAGAAAGTCAGAATAACCTCTGCGATCTTCAGCCATTCCTTTAGAAATCGGCTTTTCATAGCTTTAACAGGCCTTCCTCATCCTTCCTGCTGCGTCAGGAACTCCAGCAACTCTTTCTCAACCGCCATATGGCGCGCTTCATCCTTTGCGATCTCCCGCAGGATGAGCGCTAAGCCCTCGTCTTCCACCTGGTTCTGCAGGTCATTATAAACATCAAAGGCATTTCGGTCCGCTGCCGCAAGCTGCCGTATACGCTCAACTAAAATATTACGGGACATTGTTATTTCCTTGACCATTGTTCAATGAGTTCAAAAACCATTTTCTCATGCTTCAAAGTATCCTTCTGAATGGACATCAGCATCTGCGCAACCCGCTTTTGTTTGTCTTCGGAAAGCTCCGAAATCGGAAGAATCTTACGGATCACGTCAAACAGCATCCCTGCCATGACTTCTTCCATTTCATAAGCCCGCTTCAATTTGTCGACAATCTCTTCTTTTGTCATATGGTTTATTTTAACATAATAATAATTTTTTTGTTTTTTTTAGCCGTTTCGCAAAACAAACACTGCCGGAACCCTGCCCCATTTATTCGCTTTTCCTTAATAAATAACACGCTTCCGAATTAAGATGCTTTCTGCTTATGTTTTGCTATAATACCAAAAAATAATGCACGTGAAAAATATTATATGAAAATATTACGCCGTATTCTCTTCTATCTCTTTACTATCATCTATCTTATCGGCTGCCCGCTCATAATATTATATGTTCTCGGCCGAGCGTATAGCCCTGCGACAAACAGTCTTGTGAAAACAGGCCTTGTCTATCTTTCAAGCGCACCCCAGCTAGCCTCCGTTTACTTGAACAACAACCTGACCCCTAATAAAACACCGACAACACTCAGAGAATTGCCGGTTGGAGAATATTCGATCAAGCTTATTCTTGATGGCTATCGACCATTTGAGAAAAAAATCACTGTTAGGGGAGGAAAGGCCATAAGATTAGACCGGATATTGCTCCTCCCTGAAGAATGGAAAAAAGAAAACCTATCTACGCTGACTTTCGAGGAACTCATTCCTCTTGAAAACACTCCGCTGATTTTAGTTCGCAAAGGCTCGCTCATGAAAGACCTTTTCATCCTCCAATTATACGAAGGGCTTGAACAGGCATTACGTGCAGAATCAATCCTCCCCGCAAAAGACTCCTCACCTAAACCGCTGTTAAAGAATGATTCCCCTTATTCAAGCGCAAAAATTCTGAATATATTTACTGTTGAAGGCAGCCCTGTTCTTATTTTTCAGATATCCGCTAACCGGCAAGAATCATTTCTCTGGATGAAAGCTGAAAATAATGACGTTCTCTTTATGGATATCAGCGCCTTATTCCTTCAATCACCTCAAAAAATCCTCTGGGATCCGGATGACGAAAAAAACATTTTCTTCCTTCAAAATAATAATATTAGTCGCCTCAACATACACGATAAGGCTCTTTACCCAAAAATCATTACCAACGTCCGCTCCTATACAATTTTCAGCAAAGAAATCTACACGCTGCTTCTCGATTCAACTTTCAAAAAATGGGATTATAAAGGCGCCAAGCAAGAACCACCCGCAAATATAGCTTCCATCTTACCCATTGCTAAAACAAAAGATGACATCGCAATATCTGTTCCAAGAAGGAATATTGTTTTGTTCTCTGAAGAAAACGGCAGCCTTTTGTTAAATCAACCGCCCTTCAAAATAGCCGAACACGATATCAAAGGATTTAAATGGAATGACAAGCATCAAAAGCTTTTGATTTGGACAAAAAACAAAATAGGCAGCGTCGATCTTGGCCTGACAGAATCCGATCCTGCAGTACCAGTAAAAGAATCCTCTATTCAGTGGATTGTCACCGGGAAAAAAAATATAAATCAGGTTTTTTGGGCCTACAACGAGTCGCATATTGTCTATACGGATTCGAACGTCATTTATCTCGCGGAAACTGACACCTCTGGAAAATCTGCCGAAGCTCAAATTGCAGAACTGAAAAAAGGCAAATACATCTATTATTCTGATCTTACAGGCAAAGTTTATTATCTTGAACCTAAAACCAACCACCTCGTATCTATAGAAATTTTACCCCCTCATTCTATTGTCCTTCCGCCCGTTTCCGATGAAATCAACAGCCTTGAAGGAAAACAGAAATTATGAAGTTTCATTATTCAAAAGAAAATTTGAACAATACGGAACAAACATTACAACGCCTTTTTGAAATGATCCCGGGGATCTTAAGCTGGACGATCCTTCTTCTCTTGGTCCTCCTTTCCCTCCTTAAGCCCATCTTGGCAATGATGACCATTATCGCCTTTGATTTTTACTGGCTTCTTCGCCTTATTTACATGACTATTTTTCTGGTTCTTTCGTTTTTACGATTAGGCATAGAATCAAAAGCCGACTGGATGTCCCGCGTTCATGGGCTTGATCACCTTGACCCGTACCTTAAAGAAATGGGGCTTTCGTCCCAATCCAGTTCTAAAGATCGCCTGTCGAATTCGATTCACAAAAAAGAGCTCCTCCATTTAAAAAAAAGCGGTTCCTTGCCGCCCTCACATAAAGATATCCGTCACCTTGTTATCCTTCCGGTCGCCAAAGAATCAAAAAACGTGCTTGAGCCGAGCATCGAAAGTTTGAAAATTCAATCCTTCCCAGTTCAGCAAATCGTTGTCGTGCTCGCCTTAGAAGAACGCGCTCCAGAAAATATAAAAGATGGTCTCATCGCTCTTGAACAAAAATATAAAAATGTTTTCATGGATTTCCTGGTTATTATTCACCCTTCTGATCTTCCGAACGAAACGCGGGTCAAAGGCGCCAATGCTACCTGGGCCGCAAAAAAAGCCGCTGAGTATTTCAAGAAACGGAACATCCCCTTTGAAAACATCACTGTTTCCTGTTTTGATGCTGATACGGTCGTGAGTCCCGATTATTTTGCCTGCCTTACCTACTATTTTATGGTTACCCCCTTCAGACTACAGGCGAGTTTTCAGCCCATCCCTGTCTACCAAAACAATATCTGGGAGGTCCCCGGATTTGCAAGAGTTATGGAAACCGGCGCTTCATTTTTTCAACTGATCGAATCAACCAACCCTGAGCAGCTTGTCACTTTCTCAAGTCACAGCATGAGCTTTAAAGCCCTCGTTGATGTTGATTATTGGCCGGTAAACATGATTTCGGATGATTCTGCGATATTCTGGAAATCGGTGCTCCATTATGACGGACGCTTTTCTGTTGTCCCCATGTATACAACAATCTCTATGGATATTACCGTCTCAAATAGCTTCTGGGGAACAATTCAAAGCATCTACAAACAAAAACGCCGTTGGGCCTGGGGAGTGGAAAATTTTCCAATTATCATGCGAGCTTTTCTAATTTCAAAAAATATTTCTTTGCTTAACAAAATACGACACGGCTTCAAACTTTTAGAAGGCCACGTGTCCTGGGCAACCTGGGGATTTATTCTAACAATCCTCAGCTGGCTGCCCATCTTTCTTACAAAGAAAGGTTTTATAGATTCTGTTGTTTATTACAACGCTCCCTACATTTCAGGGATTATCTTCAATCTGGCATCCGTCTCATTAATAATTTCTATCATCTTGAGTTTATTGCTGCTTCCCAAAGCAAAAATCCGATATTCTTTGCTGAAGAAAACTCTATTCGCTTTGCAATGGCTGCTCATGCCCTTTATTCTGCTATTCTTGAGCGCTCTACCCGCATTAGATGCCCAAACAAGAATGTTACTGGGCAAACGCATGGAATTTTGGGTCGCAAACAAAAGAAAACTCTGATACGGGCTATAATCGGAACCACCTTCAGCAAGAAACTCTGTGGCCAACCACTATCCGATCGTTTGATTCAACCGCATCTCTATGGCATATTTTTCTATTTTTCGGGCTCAACATGTACAGATATATGAGTTTCTTCTCCAAATTTTACTCTTATCTTATTCTCAACTTCTGTCGAAATATCATGCGCAGCCATAATATTAAGGGATTTATCTACTTTAATATGAACGTCCATCGCAATATAATTGCCAATCCGACGCGTCTTTAAATTGTGAGAACGAATCACTCCTGGGACAGCCTTTATAACATCCAATATTTTATTTTCTACTTCATCACTTAATGACGCTTCCAACAATTCATTTAATCCTCCTATAGAAATACCAATGGAAGTCCGAACAATAAAAATGCTAACGATAATGGCTGCTATCGGATCAAGAATATGCCAGTTCTCACCAAGAACAATCGCGCCGCCTATACCCACCATTGTACCGATAGAAGAAAAAGCATCCGACCGATGATGCCAGGCATTTGCAATAACAGCCGGACTATTGATTGCCTTACCGATTTTTATTGTATAACGATATAACCATTCCTTTGCCACGATCGAAATCACAGCGGCATACAATGCTATCAGACCTGGCTCAGGGATGACTTCCCCACGATAAACCCGATAAACGCTAAGGGTCCCCATCCAAAAAATTCTGAATCCCACCGCGAACAAAGCAACCCCTATTATAACGGCCGCTAATGTTTCTGCCTTACCATGTCCATAATCATGAGATTTGTCCACCGGCTTATCGATAAATCTGAATCCAAACAAAACCACGACGTCGGTTGCAAAATCAGACAGTGAATGAAAAGCATCGGCAATCATAGCCGCGCTTCTTCCGAATATTCCCGCGGCTAATTTAAACGAGGTCAAAATAACATTGATAACCAACCCTACCCAGGTTACTTTGTATGCCTTGGCGGATCTGTTTTTAAGCATATTCCCCCTTTGTCCATCCTTTCCCGGTTTAACATTTTTGAAATGTAAAAACCTCATCAATAAAATCACGCCAGCAATGCTCTCCTCTTGCTGCCATAAATCAAAGATCCCGAGCCTTTTGAACACACTCTTGCATACAATCTTCAAAAAAAGCGTTAGGCGCAGCCGTTCAAAATCCTCATCTTACTTAATTCGGTTTCACGCCCAAGAACTTCAGAATCCTTCCTCGCTTTGCAATACATTAAAACGTCAACTTATCCGAATCATCTTTAAACTGCTGCGTGGAATCCCTTTGCTTTTTCTGCAGCGACTCCAGCTCCTGGTGGATCTTGATCTTCCTCTGATAATCCTCCTCAGAGAGAACATTGGTCTGCGCAACCTCGAGCCTTAAGATGTCCAGCAGCTTCTGCAAATCATCCGCACTGGAAACCTCCATCCTCATTAAATTATCGACAACTTCCACCGGCCTTTTCATCACACTCACATCTTTTTGCTGAACTTCATAAAATTTTTTCTGCCAGAATTTATCCGGGCTCAAAGAAAGCTTAAACGGAACAACCCAGATTTCTTTCTTATTCGGGCTCATTGCGATCCCTTCTTTTTCCACCCCTATAATCTTAACCTCTTGACTTTCTCCCTCCATCATCCACCCCTTTTTCCTGAGCATCAGGACCGTCACACTTGTCAAGTGACGCCCCCTCCTGGCTCTTGTTTAAATTTTTCCGTGTCTCTTCCCGGACCGTCTTCAAATACAGAGTTTCAACCTTTTGTCTGGCCCACGGAGTCCGTCTCAAAAAATGCAAACTCGATTTAATACTGGGATCATGCTGAAAACATCGCACCTCAACCCGCTCGGCCATGGCCTCCCAACCGCGATGTTTGACCAAAAAATTTAGCATCATTTCCAGTGTGACCCCGTGAAGCGGATCCTTTATTTTTTCCATTACGTCCTTTTACCAATCAATCGGAAAATAATCCTTAAGAAATTTCCCGCACCAATGCCGGCCTTTCAACATCCCGTCAAAAAACGGGTCACACACCCTGGCAGCTCCATCGACAATGTCCAACGGCGGCTGAAAATCATGGTGTTTCTGTTTATAGGCGGCTAACACCGCCGGATCTTCGTCTGTTACCCAACCGGTATCGACCGCGTTCATAAAAATACCGTGTTTTGCCAGCTCGCTGGCTGACGTGTGCGTCAGCATATTTAAAGCCGCTTTGGCCATATTCGTATGCGGATGGCGCTCGCTCTTTTTAAAACGTAAAAATTTACCTTCCATGGCCGACACATTCACAATATGTTTCTGCCCGGTATTGTCCCGTTTCATCATAGAAACCAGCCGATTGCATAAAACAAACGGTGCAATGGCATTTACCAGCTGCAGCTCCAGCATCTCCGCCGTGGCGATTTCGCCCAATTTCAGGCGCCAGCTGTTGGTTCTGCGCAGATCCACCTGCTGCAGGTCCGCATCTAATTTCCCAGCAGGAAAAACCTCTTCTTTTACCAGCGCGTGATCATAGGCATACGGGATCTGCGAAAGAGCAGCAGAGGCGCGCAACCCAATACCCGGCACCCGGCCGTTCCAGCTGACCGGCAGCGACGACTCCGTGGCCAGACTGTCTTTGGCGAAAGAAACCAGCGTCTTTTTGCATTCCTCGAAATGCTCCAACAAAACGCGGGCAGATTGCGGCAACTCCGCAACCCTCCGCATTTCATCGGGCAACATATGCGCGTAAAACCCCGGCGGACGCCGGACAGTTTGAGCCGCATTATTGATCAAAAGATCCAACCGGTCATATTTCTGTTCAATATATGTACAAAAAATCTCAATGCTAGGTGTATGGCGCAGATCCAGTCCGTAAATATGCAGCCGCCCTGCCCACTGCGGAAAATCGTCTTCCTTAGAAAACCGCAGCGCGGAATCCACCGGAAACCTAGTGGTGGCGATCACCCTCGCGCCGGCGCGCAACATCATCAGTGTTGCCTGATATCCGATCTTTAACCGCGATCCCGTGATCAAGGCAACTTGACCGTCTAAGGCGGCCGTCTGAAACCTTTTCTGATAATTCAATTCAGCGCACACCGGACACATAGCATCATAAAAAAAATGCAGCCGCTTATATTCCGCTTTGCAGACATAACAATTCCGCGGAGATTTCAATTCTGTGTACGGCCGCTCGGAGTGAATCTGATCAGTCAAAAACTGCTTCGGCGCGCTAAAAACCGCAGCCTCACGCGCCTTGCGGATCCCGGTCCCTGCGCGGGCCACACGTTCCTGCTTCACAACCCTTTGGCGCTTGGCTTTACGGATATCTCTTTTACGCTTAACGATCTCATCACCATTAGGCTGCGCCAGCTTGCCGGCAGCCTTCAAGAGAAGAATACGCTCTTCTTCAGACAATTGCGCCAACTGCGCGCTATCCTCAACGAAGCTCTCAAGTAAAGAAATACAGCCCGCAATGTCTTGGGGAGAATATTGTACTGGACTTTTTTGCTCTGTCATACGTGATGATTATATCACTCCTGGCGGGCGAAACAATCATTCTTAATAAATGGGCTGACCCATTTATTCTCCTTCCTTATCCTCAGCCAAGGCTACAAATGGAATTCTTTCCTGATTTCTTAGCTTTTAGCAACGCGATATCCGCCCGTTGAATGAGCTCAAAATAACTTGCCGCGACCTGACACCATATGGTTATTTCGCACAGATCAGTTGCGTTCCTTTGCGATCGCGCGGCTCAAACAAAAAACACCTATTTTTCGTTATCAAAAACCGTCAAAGTAAATTCCATCGGCACATAGCCCATGCTGCTTTGTGTGGTTCGGACCGCACCCACGCTCAAGCGCTTCTCATCGAACCCGGAAGCCAGAAAAAAATCATGGATCAATTGGGCCCTGGCTTGGGCCAGAACAGCCAACGCCTGCTGGTCAGGCGGCGCGCTCTCGATCAACTGACGTTTGATCTCCTGAATAAGTTTGATATCGTCATAGTTGCCCGCCTCGATTTTGTATTTCTTGGCCAAATCCCACAAAGTCCGGATCCCAAAACGGCGCTGATATAAAAGCTGATAGACCGCCGTCTCCTCTCGGCTGGAATCTTTTCGCAGTTCTTCATAATCTTTAGTAAAAATGTCCGCCTGAATCGCCTTCCAATCCACAGCAGGATCAAAGCTTCCGTTAATTTCAAGACGAAGTTTTGGGCGTTCTTTCAGACCTTTGACAAGCAGACTCAACTTTTCTTTCTCTTCATCAGGCAAATTAGCCTTTCCGGGTAAAAAACGCACATAACCCAATTCATCTGTCCCGGTATCTGATCCCCCCACCATGGAGGCCAAGACAGAAAATGGCTTGGTGACAAGCTTCATGAAAAAATTTCTGATAACCTGCCCGACCAAATGGAGATATTTAAACTTCGGGTCACTCATATCGCCTGTCACCGGCAATGAAATACTGATCCTCCCCTGCGGGTCTTCCAAAAGAGCAACCGCCAACCCAAAAGGCAACGACAAAGCGTCCCTGCTTTCGACTTTCTGGCCAAACTCAAAATGCTGAATCATCAGTTTGTGGCTTGCCGTGATTTTATTGTCAGCAATGCGGTAATCCATCTTGACATCCAGCTTCCCATCCCCCAATGTGCGGCCGGTATATTTCCCAACATACGGTGTTAATATCTGCATCGCATATTCATTCAGACTAAAACTCGTCTCCAAAGCCAATGGCTGCGCCAAAGGCTTAATCAAGACATCAACTGATAGGACGCCTTTTTGATCCAACTTCGCCTTGAACGAAACCTTGGTTTCTGAATCCGGCATCGTAGAAAACCCTGTGATCTCGGATTCTATATCGCTTAAAGCTGTAACAAAATTCGGCTGAATACTTTGATCTTCAAAACGAACCGCCCCTTGACGCAGGATGATCCTGTCAACCATCACTAACGACAACGGTTTAGAATCAGACGGCACTTCTTTCTCCACAGATACAGAAGTTGTTGCACCAGAGCCGCTATCCTCTGTTTTTAAGGCGTTCTGAGAATCCGACGCTGCCGGCGAACCCTGAGGAACAAGATCCAGCACATTCATACGACCGTCAGGCAAAAGCGCCACATTGACCTTAAGCCCATCCAGCTCAACTGATTCTATCCTGTAGATCTTTTTGAAAAGCCGCGTAAAACTGACATCTACAAAAAACCGATCAAAACCCATGATCAGCTGTTTTTGTTTATCAAGAATCTCAAAACCGTTAATCTTGACTTGCAGCAAGAGAGGATTAATAAAAACAGAGCGGACCTTGACCGGCGTCTTTAAAAATTTGCTGCCCTGCCAAGGGATAACCCAAAAAGAGACCAGCGGGAGTATCACAAAACCAACGATGAGGTAAAATAAAAAGATCCCTACAATGCACTTTGTTAAAATACGAAAAATTTTTCTGATCATATCTGCTTACCCCAATGAAGAGGCCTTTCTGCGTTATCGGAAGCGCCATCCTGATTCTTGGCGGGTGATTGAGACAATACCGCGTCCCATCACCCACCTAGAATTTTACGGTTTGCCCCTAACACTGTCTTATCGTTTAGCTTTTAAAAGATCCCGGATGTCCGTCAAAAGCAGCTCTTCCTTTGATGGCGCTGGAGGCGCTACAGTCGGTTTTTTTTCTTCCTTCTTTTTAAAGGCATTCATGGCTTTGATCATCATAAAAATTGCGATCGCGACGATAATAAAATCGAGTGTTGTTTGAAGGAACTGGCCATAATTGATCGCCACGGCTTCCGTGACCTTGGCGGTTACCGCATCAACCTGAGCTGCCTTCATAATGATCTTCAAATCCCTAAAATTCACCCCTCCCATCATTAACCCGATGGGCGGCATGATAATATCGTTGACGACTGAAGAAACAATCTTTCCGAAAGCACCACCGATAATAATACCAACTGCCATATCAACAACATTGCCCTTCATGGCGAACTCTTGAAATTCTTGAATGATTTTCATCATATTCCCTTTCATTATTAAAAATATCATCAAAAGAAACTTTTATTCTCTCATCCCTTCTCAACCGCGAAAGAATGGCTATTTTTGAAGTACTCCTCTTTGCGGCGATTATTTTATCTTGTCCCCCTTTTTTAGTCCATAAAAATAAATTCGGCAAAAAAATACCCCCGACAGTTTCCTACCCCACAGTTTTGCATTGCAAAACTCCAAGCGGGGGTGGCGGAAACTGACAACGGGGGTTATTTCGTACTTATCAGGCCGTCCTCTAGCTTTCCATTGCCGATAGCCTTTTGTCATCAACCTCCAAAGGAATACCGTCAGTAAAATCGAAATGGCCAAATCTACCATTGGCCAACCAAAAACAGCAACAGGGGCAAAATAGAATTCATGGAATTTCGGGATTATTTCTTTGTCAGTCGCCTCATACCATCCTGTGTTAGGCATGCCTGATTCTACAAATATTTACTGATTACCCTAAAAGTCCGCTTCATTTCTTCAAACAAAAACTGAACAAAAGGATATTCGGTTTTACGTTGTGCATATTCCAAAACTTCATAATATTCAACTTTTCTTGCATTTTCTATTATAACAGGTGCATATTTCTGACTTTGACATTGTAAGACCATAATCAGTCGTCCAACACGCCCATTCCCATCTCCAAAGGGATGAATCAACTCGAAATCACTATGGAATTTTGCAATTTCGTGTATATTTTTTTGCTTTTTAGAATTCCATTCTCCAATTAATCGGTTCATTTCTTCTGTAATATCTTTTGGATGTGTCAGCATGATATCTACACCCCTAATGCCCCTTTGATGTTGAGAATATATCCCTCCATCCTCCCGAACACCTTGCATAAGTAACCGATGGATTTCTTTAATGGCGTTCACAGTAATTTCTTGTGAAAACTCTTTTTTGAATATTTTGCGCAGAATAACGGAATAATTCACCACATCCAAATGCTCTATTAAAGATTTATCTTTTATGGTCAATTTACCAAAAATAACCGCTTCCGTTTCTTTCTTTGTAAAGGTTGTCCCTTCAATCGTTGTTGAATTATAGGTATGTTCCAGAACTAAATCATCCTGCAAATCTTGATGTTTGGCTATTGCTGCCCAAATCTTCTTATTTTTAAATTGCTTCGTATCCCTTACTATCTGGCTGATCTTATCTCTTGTAATCTTAGCATAGCCATGGATTTCCCTGTATAGTCGACTAATCTGCTCGAGTCTTCTTTTATGAGGAACGGCATGCCCATTCAGCCATCGATTTAAGGCAGCAAAAGACACTCCTAACCGCTTGGCTAATTCCTGTTGTGGAATTGATTCTGAAGCCAAAATCTGCTTCAATTGTATTATATAGTTTTGACTCATAACTCCATAACTATATAACAAACTTTATACTACGTCAAGAGCATTATTATATATCCGCCCCACCAGCACATAGAAAACCCTTAAAAGCTAGTAAAAATGGGGTGGGCCGAACCACGGAGGCTTCGCCACTCCCTCTCTGCGCCTGTCGGCACAGGGTCAGTCGGCCGGATCGAGGACGATCCGGCACTCCTTCGGACATTGCGTCCTCAGTCGCCGGCAAACTGCAAACCTTGCTGATTCGATTGGGCCAACCATCTTCACATAAAAAAATACCCCCAAAAGGGGGTATTTTTTTATCTGGGGTCGCTGGGTGGAGGACATTAGAACTTGTTTGATAAAGCTTGAAACTTTAACTGCTTAATTCAACCTCAGCTTATCCTCAATCTGTCTTTCGATAAATTTATTAACGCTTTCCCCGTTTTGACGGGCTTTAATCGCAATTTTTTTATGAAGACTTGAAGAAATTCTTAAGGCTATCTTGCCTGAATAGTCCTTGTCAGCAGTTCCAGGAGGCAAGGGCTTCCCCTCCTTACTAAGAGCCGCAATTGCCTCTTCAACAACAACACATAATTCCTTAAAAACCTTTTCCTCATTTTTTCCATGTACACCACCCAAAATCAGTCCCGGAGCGGTACCAACATAACATTGGTCTTCTTCAGACCATTCAACAACTCTTAAATAATTATCTGAAATTTTTCGAATCATTTTTTCACCTCCCTGAGGGCCAGCTTAACGGTCTTTTCCTGATATGGCAAGGCATCGTGCCCAGGATTACCGGAAATCACAACCGGATAAGAACAATCCGGATGGATGAAATTTCGATGGCTTCCTTTCCCTCCCCGGTCTTGAAAGCCGGCCTTTTTCAAATCAGCAATCAACTGTCTTATCTTTCTAGGCACAACTAAATGATATCATTTTGATATCATAATGTCAAACAAAAACCCTTTATAAGGATATCAGAAACCTTATAAAGGGTTATAAAACTGGGGTCGCTGGATAGACGATGTTAGAACCTGTTTAGTCTGTTTGCCATTATAAACCATCTAATTTAGGAACCCAAAATTAAAGCATTCTTTTTCCTAAATTAAAAAGAGTCCCGCCAAATAAAATCCGTTAACCCCATATATACCATCACATATAACACACCCAAACAACATAACTATTTTTTATCTCGGATTTCAAGAAAGCAAAACCAGCATTATATATAACTAAAATAAAGTGCAGCTCAAAAAAATATTATGAAAATTTTTGAAAGAAAAAGTGACTTTGAAAAAATTTTAAAATTAGGTTAGAACCTCTAATTTTTCATAAAAATATAATCCCAGCCAACACAACTTCCATACTTCTCCCAAGTCCTCCCTAATAACATCATCAGGATCCTGGCCGTCATCAAAACCTGGGCACATACCAAACAACGTCCTTAAAAGAACACCTGTGGGCTTTATAAATTATTCAAGCTCTTCGATCCGAATCGCTTCAACTTCCTCAACATAAAACTACGAACCTTTATGAATAATTATTCCTTTTTCCGCAAAAATCTTAATTACACTTAAAACTGCCTTAACCTTTCCCCCCAATGACAACCTATCCCACATAATTCAAATAGATATTTACGTAATGAATGCTTATCCTCTAATATAAGAATTCGTTTTAAATTAACTTTTTATTTCAAAACCAAACATATACTGTTCAAACACGTTCTTTCTAAACTTAAGCCCCCAAGCCTCTATCTCTGGTATTTTTTTAATCGATGGTACGCGCTGCAGCAACCTATCTAAATGTTTGACCGCTCCATATCTTCTTCCTGTCCGGCATGCCGCTTTTAAATAATATTCAGCAGCCTCTTCATAGCGTCCCTGATGTTCGAGGCTGACACCGAGATCCTTCCACAAAATATTAAAAATGCATTTCTCCGAACGGGGAATTTGCAAGCTATCAGCCCTTCTTAAAACAACCTCAGCAGCAGCGAATCTCTTTAAAAAATTTAAACAAAAACCATAATTATTAAGCCGATAAAAATGCATTACAGGATCGTGAGGAGGATTCAAGAGCGATATTTCATAAAACTTAACGGCAATTGAATAATTTCCAGTTTCCTTACAAAAATAAGCCGCGCTACTGGCTAGATAGCTTATTTGAACAGCGACATATCTAAGAGTTGAATACCTCTTCATCAATATATACAAAGAATCCCACTCTTTATATGGAAAATCCCCGCCGTTCTTTTCCCATTCAGAATAATAAACCCTGATCAGATGCCACATAGCATTTAACATTAAATCGGCCTTAGCTTTTTTGTTTGGCGGGATTGATTGTTTTAAATTATTTTCATAATCTTGCTTAGATCTTAGAACTATAAGATTTTTTAAGGTCAGATTCGGCTTTATAAAAAGCTCCTCTGCCATGTCTAACTGTTTATGTTCTTTTTTCCTCATCGCCACAACCCCTTTTCTGCTCTCTCCCAGCCTATTCCAACGAGAATGTCTTCCTCGCTAAACACCGCTAGTTCGATCTTCACGTGTCAATATTTCAAAAAAGCCTTCAAAATTGTTCCCCCTTCAATGCCCTTTCAATATTGATCAGCTCCTGTTTCATTTCTTCATTATCCGGTTCAAGGACTATTTTGACTGCAGGACATTCTCATTTGGAGCGCTGGACACCTTCCACTCCTGATAATATTCTTCCTGCGCGTCTGCTTTTCCGCTCACAACATAATCCTGATACAGCTCTTCTCCAAGATCCTCGCGAATAACATCATCAGGGTCCCGGCCATCATCAAAGTCCCGGTACATAACGAACAACGTCCTTAAAAGAACACCTATGGGCTTGATAAACTGTTCCGGCTCTTCAATCCGAATTGACTCAACTTCCTCTGCATAAAACCGCGGATCCTTATGAATAATTACGCCTTTTTCCGCGAAGATCCCAATGACACTTTCAACAGCTTTAACCTTTTCCTCAAATGAGAGCCCATCCCACATGCCAGCGCTGCTCTTAATAGAAGCCTGCTTTGAAGATGGAGCTGCCATTACTGAAACAGAAAGTAAACACAGCAATATCCCTATAAATATCTTTTTCATCTCCCTCCCTTTAACAATGCTTTAGCCACTTCCACAACATCATCAGTCAATCCCTCTTGCATATTTGTCTTTATCAAGAAATCTGCACATTTATATCCTACAATATCGGCTACATCATCATCGATCACAACATAGCTCTCTATATCATGCTCTCTAACCCAATCGTCAATCTCTTTGCCTCGATCTTCCCAGTTCAAATTTGTAATGCTAATCACCTCGCCCTTAAAACCATGCCCCTCCAACTGTTCCTGTAGAGATTTTACTGGATCACCATCTCGATACCGCCAAGCAGAGCTGACAACAACCTTAGCGCCAGTTTCTTCAATTAATCTATTTAACAGCTTTATCTTCTCGTGTTCGATCTTAAAGCTCGACCATTCCGTCGTAATAACGCCATCAAAATCTAAGAAAATAACTTTCATTTTTATCCTTAAATAAAAAATCCCTCGCTCAGACGTACTCACGTCAAACGAAGGTTTTACTTTTTTAAAGTCCGGGTTCCCCCTTCAACTCGGGACTACTCTTGAATGTATAATTATGGTACTTCTTAATCGACATCCTGTCTATAAGGAGAAATACCTAGTTATGCGCTCCCTGTTCTCCAAAAAGCGTCGGGCACGTTTATCTATATCTCAATCAGCTGGCCGTCTTCAGCAGTCATTACACTCTTGCCGAAATGCTCTTTAAATTTCTCCGGCCACTCTGTATGGATCGGAATAATGCGCTTGGGCTTAAGGGCCTGCGTCAATTGTTTTAATATGCTTACAGTCGCGTGCCCACTGGTGTGAATATGTTCAAGCTTCAGATCATTCGCCTGAACAAAATCCCAAAAAACGCTCGCCTTCTTTCTGTCCCGAATATAACCTTCCCATTGCGAATAAATCAGCGTTGCGCCTTGGACATTCGGAATCTTCTCCGCCAACGGGATCATGGAATCACGCATGACAACAAGAGCTTTTTCTTGGCCGATATCCCCTGCCTTGATTTTGTGCTTACCGATATCAAAAGTCAGATACTTGAAATCAGATCTAATGATTTTATTGATGTAAATATCCCCCCGGCCGTAATAATTACCGGTCAGCACCCGGATACTATCCCAGTCCAACTGCGGAATCTTGTTGTGTTCATTCTTTAAAACATGCAGGACCGTTGCGATATACGGATCAATAACAAGCATGGCCTTGGCACGCCGAGCCGCCTTATAAAATGATACGATGCGATCTATATTCTGGCCTGAGCAATAGGCAAGGACAACGTTCTTTTCTGTCTTTTTCAGCACACCTTCCACGCCATTCAAAACAGCCAGCTCATCTTCAAACGCACCACCCTGCCGCTCGATCATAGTGCCTTCCATAAGCAGACAGTCTATATTCTTCGGCGAATCCTTAATAAAACGGTCAAACAGGGCTCTTTTCCACCCACTGGCTCGAAAATCGCCTGAATAGAACAAACGCTTGCCTGTTGATTTTTCTTCGATCAGAAAAGACATGGCATCAAACCCGGCATGGTCAACTAAATACGGAGTCACCCGAAAATCCCCAATATCAAAACTCTCTTTGTGCTTTACTATGCAAGGTTTCTGAATGCTGACATGGCTTCGTTTATGAGTAAAAACATTAAGCATGTGAATCAGCTTGAGAGCGCCCTCGCTGACATATACCGGGATATCGGGATGCGCGTAGTTAAGCAAACCATAATGATCTTTATGGGAGTGGGATATCAAAATGCCGCTGGTCTGCGGCTCATGACTCTTATATAACCAGGGGATGTTAAATAAGACGCCCTCTTGAATAAGGCCGGCTGTTGTTTTCTCCCCCATCGATAATTCGTTAAACTGTTTGCCATCGACAGCGGAAAGCGGCATCCCGTAATCAAGAAGAATACGGGTCTTGCCTGAGCAAAGCTCAATGCATGTGCCGCCGATTTGATGTGTGCCGCGGTGTATGGTTAATTTCATTTGTTTTTTAAATGTTTACGTAAGTCCATGTGTTTTTGTATATTCACTTTTCCCTTTAATTTATCCCACTCATAATAAGCAACGTATGGCCGCAAAATAATATTTTCATCTCGCAAGTTTAACGGATCATTAAACTCATCGAGATGACTTAATAGTTCTTTTTCTCTGTCTCCGGTTATCATAATAATTATATCAATAGTAACAGATTTATTTTTATTTAATGTCCCGCCAAATCCCATATTTCTATACCACAATTCACCCCCCTCACCGCGAAGCATTAGGGCAAATGTTACTCCATAGATATACGCTTGCTCAAAAGCTGTTTTGCATTGTCCCGGCTTTTTTAACTCCCATATTGCCGGATGAGTATCCCCTTGACCTTCCCCAATCCAGTGGACGTTTAGTTAAGACAGACCGCCTGTCTTTCGTACTCGAATGGGCTCATATAACCAAGCGTTGAGTGAGCCCGCTTGCGATTGTAAAACATCTCCACGTATTCAAAGATCCTTCT
>JBBRHV010000023.1:0-29091 GCA_038222225.1 Candidatus Omnitrophota bacterium | reverse complement strand
CAAAGAACAAACAACGCAAACCGTATAATTGATTCAACAACGCGCGTTTATCGCTCTCCCGTGAGCCTCGCTTATGCCCAAATTCTTCATACCGGCTATCTCTCTTTAAGCTCCTTCTTCATAAAACTTTTTCCAGAATCGTTGTATTATATCATCCGAATAAAAAACCAACAGGTTTATCCTGACTTTTTGGCGCCTAAAATAGATTGAATCCACCGGTGTTGTGTGTTACGATATCCACTTATGATAGAACATATTCGAAAAAACATCGACGCCAGCCTTGAAAATTTCATGACCCGCGCCTGCGATGAATACAGTTTCTTTTCCGTCAGCCCTTTCCTCTTTGAAAGCATCAAAGATTTTGTCCTTCGCAAAGGCAAACGTATCCGGCCCGTTCTCTTAATCCTGGCTTACCAAGGGTATTCCCGAAAAAATCAGGAGATCACGTCAGATATTTATCACGCGTCAACCTGCATTGAACTTCTCCACAATTTCATGCTGATCCATGATGATATCATTGACCGTTCGAATCTGCGGCGCGGAAAACCGACGATGCACCGAATGCTTCGCAAAGTCGCTCCTTCATCCGATCCGGACCAGTTGGGGATCAATCTCGGAATTATCGCCGGAGATATTGTCTATGCGTTAGCCATTGATGCGTTTCTTTCATTCAAAGAAACCCCCAAACGTATGGCTAAGGCCTTAAAATACTTTGTACAAACGGCGGCGTTCACCGCAATGGGCGAGTTTGTCGACACCCTCAACGGAGTCCTGCCGATCAGCAAAGTTTCAGAACGCGATGTCTTTTTGAACTATTCCTTAAAAACGGCGCGGTATACGTTTGACTGCCCCCTGGTTGTCGGAGCTCTCCTGTCAGGAGCCAGCCCTAAAGAAACCCAGCTATTATCAGAACTCGGCCTTTTGATCGGACAGGCCTTTCAGATTCAAGACGATGTTATCGGCGTGTTTGATTCCGAAAAAAATATCGGGAAATCCATTCTAAGCGACATCGAAGAATCGAAAAAAACGATCCTGGTCTGCCATGCCTACAAAGCCCTCAGAGGCCAGCAGCGCAAAATCTTCCTCAATTGTTTTTCGAAATCGAAAATCAGCTTATCTGATCTGCGCACCATTCGGAAAATTTTCATCGGGACCGGCAGCCTGCAGTATGCCCTTAATCAGATTCAAATCCGCATTGACCGCAGCGCGAATATTGTTAAGAAATTAAAAATGAAGACCGAATACCGCGATTTGATCTGGAAATATTTTTCTCAGCTGTTTGAACACACCAAGCGCATCGCGTCCGAAAACAAAACCACCTTTTAAAGACCTTCAAATAAGTCTGACCGACACCTCATCTAAAACCAGCAGCCCTTTCAACGTCATCCGAACACGACACGCCTGTCGATCAAAGTCGATCAACCCCTGCTGTGCGCATTGCTCAATCTGATCCTGCGTTTCTTCTTCGAAAGAACCCCCGAACTTTTTTTCCAGCTCTGGCAGCGAAACCCCCTCCACCATACGCAGACCAAAAACCAACGCTTCCCGCAAACGTCTTTCCGTGCTTAAAAACTCTTCTCCATCACTTGCTGAGGCCCCACGGGTAACACGCTCAATGTAGCGCTTGGTTTGATCGATATTCCACCAGCGCCGGCCCTGCTGATGTGAGTGCGCTCCCACGCCCAGCCCGAGATAGTCTCCTGCCTGCCAATAATTCAGATTGTGCCGCGACTCAAATCCTGGCCACGCAAAATTACTGACCTCATAATGCCGATAGCCCGCCGCCTCCAGCTTCGTCTTAACCGAGCAAAACAGCTTCACAAGCTCCTGTGAGTCCGGCAAATCCGGCGGGAAAACGGCAAACTTGCTGGGACTCTCCAAGGTCAATGTATAAACCGAAACATGCTCGGGCAGAAGCTCAATCACCGTGTTTAACTCTTCAAACAGCTCCCTCTCTCCCTGACCTGGAAACCCATACATCACATCGATATTCACGTTCTTAAAACCCTCGCTGCGTAGCAACCGATACGCCTCAAGAGCCCGGCTGCTATTGTGGCATCGTCCCAAAAAAGAAAGCCGATCGTCCGAAAAGGACTGAACACCTAAGCTGATACGATTAACGCCAACGGCGCGCAGCGTCCTGAGCCGGGATTCCGAGACATCTTCCGGATTCATTTCAAACGTCATCTCCGAAACGTTCGTGAAATCAAACCGACTGGAAAGCGCATGAAATAAATTCGCGATCTGCCCGTCATTTAAAAATGAAGGCGATCCTCCTCCAATGTAAACCGTATCAACTTGTTGAGGGCTGCATTGATTCACTTCAGAAACCAACGCATTGAGATACTCATCAACCCAATGCGGCTTGCCAACAGAGACAATAAACGCACAATAAAAACATTTTTTCTGACAAAAAGGGATATGGACATATAATGCGTTTTTCATTCTTGGAATCTCTCTTTTAAAAAATCGCAACAAAATTTTTTAGATTTCAATTTTTTGCTTTTCCCGTCGGGATATATATTCTATAAGAAACACTGCGGTTTTGGGAATTTTTTTTCTCCTCAAAAAATTTTTTAAAAATACTTGAAAATAAGCAAAATATTTTTTGCATCACCATCACAGTATGTTATTATAAACTTGTAGTGGCAAAACACCAACAAAGGAGAGAGGCCATGGTCGTTAAGAAAAAAGCTGCCAAAAAGGCGGTAAAAAAAGTTGTGAAGAAAAAAGTCGCTAAAAAAACTGTAAAAAAAGTTGCAAAGAAGAAAGTCGCCAAAAAGAAAAAGTAATCTTTGTTAGCGACTGACCTCTCACAAAGCCCTCTGAAACATCAGAGGGCTTTGTATTTATTGAAAACTGTTTAGCATTCTTCTTGCCCTTTTCTCAATTTCTTAATAGAATAATCCCACCATGACCTCTCAAAAATTTTCCAAATGGTTCATCCCGCTTCTTCTGGCGGCTCTTTTGGCGATCGCCTTTTATGACGTTGTCTTCTTCAATAAAACGTTCAAGGTTTCAACCGCCAATTCTCAGGCGCTTCCTACCGGTGTTTACGGTCAGGAGCACAACCGCCCCCGTTTTATACCGGTCAACGGCACAGATTCTCCCGTTCTTGAAGAACCCCTCTACCAATTTATCAAAAACAACCTCCGCCAAGGCCGTCTGCCGCTCTGGAACCCTCACCAAGGCTGCGGATATCCCTTGATCGGCATGATCCAAACGGCCATTTTCTATCCGCTCAATCTTATTTTGTATCTGCTTCCTTCTCTATACGGCTGGGACCTTCTCATTCTAGCCCGCCTGTTTCTTGCCGGCCTTCTAACCTACTGGTTTATGCGCTTTATGAACTTCAAAAAAATGCCCGCGCTGGCTTCAGCAATCGTTTTTATGCTCAGCGGACCCATGGTCCTTTTGCAATACTGGACCACTAACGTTGATCTCCTGCTTCCTCTTCTATGTCTCGCCATTGAACATCTCTTGCGCAAGCCCGGCAGAAAAGCGATGGCCCTTTTAAGCTGTACGGTCGGCCTGACGATCTTAGGCGGCCATCCCGAGCACATCCTTCTGGTCAATAGCTTCGGCGTGCTCTTTTTTATTTATCGCCTCTTTGCCCGAACAGGCTCCACAAAACAACGGCTTTCCGATTGCGGAAATCTGGCCGGCGCCTACATTTTAAGCGCCGGACTCACCGCCTTCATCCTATTTCCTTTCTTTAAAAATCTTTTAGGCGAATTTTGGCACGGACACCCGTCCAATGCCGGAGTTGTCATGGAAGAGCAGGCGGAGCGGGCCATTACCCTTGCCTTGCCGCATTTCTTTCAAAAAGAGGCGATTACATTTCAATGGGTGTTTGCAGGATGGTGGGGCGGCTACCTAGGAACGCTCCCCATTGTCATCGGACTCCTAAGCCTTCTTAAGAATCAAAAGCGCGGCTTGAATTATTTCTTCGCCATCGCCGCCTTCCTTATTATCAGCAAAGAATACAGCCTCCCCTATATCAACTGGATCGGCTATCTTCCTCTATTTAATATCCCGCGCTATGCCATACACACCCCGCCGATAGCGTCCTTCTGCGTTGCCGTCTTGGCCGGCATGGGGGTGCGCGCATTGTTATCCCACAAAAAAACCCTGACTCCGGCTTTTCTTTTAAGCTTCATTCTGCTGACATTGGCAGGCCTTCACCTTTGGATCTATCGAGCCTCCGAACATTTTGCTTTAAGCCTTCACGCCGTGCTTTACTGCCTGTTCCTACTGACGATTCTTCTAACCTTCATCTTGCTGAACAACCGCCACTTCTTTAGCAGAAAAATATCTGAGGCCTTGCTGGTCGGCATACTATTTATAGAGCTCTTCTCTTATATTCACCGGGAACGTCCGAAAAAATTCGACTCTTTCCCGCCCGTCCCTTACATTGAACTCTTAAAAACATCTTCGGTCCCGATCCGCAGCTATGGGAATTTCTGGGCCTTCTATCCGAATACCGCTACAGGCTATGGCGTCGATGACCTCGGCTATTTTTTATGCCTGGCCCCCAAACGCTTCGTGCAATTCGTAAACCAGATCCTCATTCCAAACCATTTCACCCGTGATTTCCGTTCTCCGGCGCTCCGGGCCTTTCCGGTACAAGGCCAAGAAGACATCCTGAACCTTCTGAACCTCGAATATATTATTTTGCCGGGAGACGATTCCCTCGTGCGCCCCTTCACCAATTTCAAGCCTGCCGAAGAAACCGCCCAAAAAGTCTATCAGAATGAAGTCCGTGTCTACAAAAGGCCCCATGCGTTTGACCGTGCTTTTATTGTCCATCGAGCTCTTTTCACGCAGACCGCCGATGAAACATTCGCCGCTATCCAAAAACTAAAAACCCAGCTTCGAGGCATCGCTATTCTTGAAAGCTCCTACGATGAAACGCTCATTTCGCGGCTCAACAAAACACCGCTGATAGACCGCTCCTATGTTGAATTCACAAAATATTCACCCAATGAAGTCATTCTGAAAGCGCGGCTTGAATATGACGGCCTGCTTGTGATCAGCGACGCTTACCATCCTGAATGGAAAGCCTTCCTGGATGGGAAAGAAACCTTCATTTATCCGACGGATTATCTTCTCCGTTCTGTCTTTGTTCCGGCGGGAAACCACACTGTTCGTTTTGTTTTCACGCCCTTTTCCTTTTATTTGGGAACCCTCATCAGCCTGTTGACCGCGGGGCTATTGCTCAGCTTATATGCCTTTAAAAGAAAAGAAGGACGGGCTTAAATACCCGTCCTTCTTAAAATCACATCAGACCACTGAAAACTTTTGGAACTACTTTTTCTTAATGACAGTTTTCTTTTTTACATCTGTCTTCTTTGTCGTTGCCTTTTTTCCTTGCTCATGTTTCTTGCGCTCTTGCATTTTTTGATACTTTTCTGGCATATGATATCTCATCCAGCCCTCAGCATACAGATTCAGCCACTCATCTGTTGCCCGCTCGATGCCGATGCTGTAGCCGGCTTTCTGGCTCTCGATCCAAAGATGTCGATTGATCTCTTCAATCACCTCTTTATTCTTTAACAACTCTCTTAAATCATTGATCTTCATGGCTTCCTCCTTTATGCCCCCTTAACCAAAAGATTATAGGGGATTATATCGTGTTTTTTAAAATTTCCAAAACATTTTTTTATTTTAAAACCCTATGCCACAGCACTTTCGTGTTTGGAATCCCGCAAAAAAAGGACTGATGTCCCCGCCATGTCATAAAAATCCCGGATCAGTTTGATATCAGGCCGTTGGGCCATTCCAAAAATATTGACATCCGCATTCGGGGCAGCCAGCAAAGCTGAACGGAAATCCCCCCGCAGAACGAGCTCTTCAGCATCCAAAGGCAAACGCAGTAACGTACGCAATCTTGATAAATACTCTTTCGCCTCCTGAAGATCATCTTCCGGATAAATCGCCTGAATCAGCCGGACTTTTCCTTCCCAATTCCTGCTCAACTGCAAAGCAATCAAAACCGCCAAATCAATATTCGGGCTTCCTTTGCGAATCCACAAGTTCACCACCTGTTGATAACCGAACGCCTTTTTGGGATCGAGCTTCAGCACAATAAGCCCCAAGCCTTCCATGGCCGCCCTTTGTAAAACATACGAGACAGCTTCATCGTTTCGCTGATCATCTAAAATATAAAATAATGTATTGGGCCTTAAAAACATTTCCTTCGTTACCTGCAATGACGTGACCACTCCTTGTGTCTCATCATGGGCCTCCACCACGCTTTGTTCCACAAAAAACTCTTCTTCTTTGAAAGATTTTAACGCTTGCGTCAATTTTAACCGCATCTCGTCCAAAAGAGACCGCTGCTCTTTATCAAGCACATATTTGTGCGCCTCTTGCGCTGTCGAAGTTTCAAAAACTTTCAAAACAAGCAGCCGTCCTGAAGGCGCGATCACGCCTTTAAGAAACGGAAGGACCGACTTAAGGCTGTCAACATCATGGACCGGAAAGATCACGTTCGGTTTCCAAGTCTTGGGATGATAAGGCAGAGACGATGCCATTTTCACAAATGTCTCTGCCAGAAAGATCAGCAATCCGCTTCGGACATCCGGCGACCTCGTCTTCATTTCCCGGCGAAGAAAAAGAATATAAATAATAAAAACTGCCGTAAACGCCATGGCAGTAAATATCGGGTTAACGATCCACATGACAACAAAGCACCCTACGCTTCCAAATAACGATATGATCTTGGGAATACGAAAATACGGTCTGAAACTGACGATCCCGATAGACTGCTCAATAAAGACCGAAAGGTTGATCATGCCATACGTGATCAGGAAAAATTCTGTTAACAGCCCGGCAACGCTATCCAATGAACCCATCAAAAGTGTAATCAGCACGATCAACACTGTAAAAAGAATGGCCGTAACCGGCTCCCCTCTTTGGCTGACTTTCAAAAAATCTCGGGAAAAAGGGACGAGCCGGTGCTCGCTTAATGCCAATAGAGTGCGGGGAGCGCCAACGATCATGGCCATCGCAGAAGAAAGCGTAGCCCCCATGACCCCGCCGATGACCAGAAATTTCCACCGGCCGGTTTCGATCATAATATTGGTGTTGGCCACCATTTTTGCGGGATCAAGGTTCCAGCCCAACCATACCGCCAGTACAATATAAATAACAAAAGTCACCCCAACTGCCGAAAGGGTTCCTTTCGGTATGCTTGAACGGGCATCCCGCAGCTCTCCTGACATGCTCGCACCGGCCAGCACGCCAGTCACGGCAGGGAAAAAAATCGTAAAGGCCGCCCAAAAACCCACCCCTCCCAGACCTTTCCAGGCAATTCCGGAGGTGTGCGTTGGATCAGATCCCAAGAAAACAGAAACCAAAGATAGCGCCACCACCGCCATAATAAAATACTGCATGCGAAAAGCGAGTTGCGCGCTGAAGTAAGAAATCAGCGCAATTGAAGACCAGACGATTAAAGAAACCAGCAAAGGATAATGCTGAGGGAAAACCCATATCCAGCATTCTGTAAAACCGGCAATATAAAACGCAACTGAAATCGCCTGCGACAAATACAGGGGGATGCCGATCGCGCCTCCGGCTTCCATACCCAAAGATTTGGAAATGATCGAATACGCCCCTCCGGTGCCGATCCGGATATTGGTCACAATACTGGATAGTGACAGCGCCGTTGCCAGCGTGATACAATTTGAGATCACGATAATCAGAAGAGCGCCGCCAAGGCCGACCTGACCCACAACCCACCCCAGGCGTAAATACATAATAACGCCAAGAATGCTTAAAAGGGTTGGAGTAAAAACCCCTTCAAATGTTGAAAATCTTTTTTCCATACATGTTCATCCTTATTCCGCTTCTAACACAGAGTAAAACAGGCCGCTGCAATAAAAATACCGACATCTGCATGCCGGCGATACTGCTAGAAAACTTCTTTTTCAAGCCCAACCTCTTTTTTAATCCGGATCTTGGCGTCAATAAAATCTTTATGATCCAATCTCAAAAGGTCGGAAATCTTGCGGATCACGGCCTCTTCATTTTCATGAAAATCCCGGTCGCTTAAGGCAACCCGGAATAAATACTCTAGAATTTCTTTCCTCTTCTCCAACACAAGATCATGCCCGAGCTCCTGCGTGAATTGAAACAGATCGATCTTTTCTTGTGCCGCCTGCCGAATGGACTCCAAAACAACGTTCATCTCGTGATCCGTAATTTTACCGAAATCCCGCAGGATCTTTTTGATTCGCTGTTCTTCTTCCGCCACAAATAAGCCATCAGCCTGCGCAACTTCCCATAACAGCACACCTAAGGCGATCCGGTCATCCCGAACCTCAAGAGAAGAGGCCTCCGGCACTTCTTTCCAGACAGACTGAACAATTTTTTGGCGGAATTGATCGAACGTTCCAGACATGCTCACATTTCACGATCTATTGAACAATGACTTTATAAAAAGACTTGGTAAAATCTGCATCACCTGTAAACGGACGAACATAAGAGATCACATCCAGAACCGTTTCCACCACGACCGTGCCCATGCGCCTCTCATCGTCATACACACTGATCCGCTCCCCGGCCGCAATTCCATTCAACGCACCAAGCGTGATCACCCAGCTATTGGTTGAACGATCGATCCAGAGATCGCCCTGCTGGCGATTTTGCTCCTGCGCAAATTCTTCTTCACCGACACGTTCAAGAACTCGCGTTAACTCAATCTCCCGGCCGGCCGTCTGCTCCAATTTGAACATTTTGTCTTGAACCAGGCCCTTCTCCGTGTCCAGAACCGCCATCTCTTCCCGCATTTCAGCCACTTGCATCTCTTTATCACGCTTCTGCTCTACAATCATATAAAAAACGCCCAAGACACACATAAAGGCGGTGATAATAAAAACGACTCCCGTAAATAATTTCTTTTGTGTGTTCATAATCCTATTTATGTTTAGTATTAATATTATATGATTGTATCATAAAAGGTTTTACCGGAGACTGCAATACCGAAAATGAGAATCGTTTTGTTAATAAAATGAGAATCGTTTTGTTAATAAAAAACCATTGCGCCTGAAATGCAAAACGCAACGGTTTTAAACCTGTGAAATCAATCCTTCTTGCCGATCAAATCAAACATTTTCGTTTTATACGATTCAACCCCGGGCTGATTGAAAGGATTGACGCCCGATAGATATCCCGAAACCGCAACGGCCTTTTCAAAGAAATAATACAGCTGACCCAAATGGAAAGCATCCGCCTGAGTCAAAACAATGGTCATGTTAGGGACCCCGCCTTCAGAATGCGCGGCGGCAGTAGCCTTATAAGCCTGTTTATTGACAAAATCCAGATCCTTCCCTGCCACACAATTAAACCCGTCAATATCTTCCGGATCTTTTGGAATAAAGATGCGATACTGTGACTTCTCAATATCGACAAATGTTTCAAAAATGTTTCGCACCCCATCCTGCATCAGCTGCCCCATGGAATGCAAGTCCGTCGATAAAATGAGAGAGGCCGGAAAAATTCCCTTGCCCTCTTTTCCTTCGCTTTCTCCAAACAGCTGTTTCCACCATTCATTGACCGAGACCATATTGTCATAAAAGGATGACAGCACCTCGATCCGTTTGCCCTTTTGAAAAAGCTGAAACCGCGCCGCCGCGTAGCGGTAGGCCGCATTTTTAGAAACATCCGCAACTCCGTATTCCTGTTCCGCAGCGCGGGCACCGGCAACTAAAGCTTTCACATCAACGCCGGCAATCGCCAGCGGAACAAGCCCGACCGGAGTTAAGACCGAAAACCGCCCCCCCACATCATCCGGGATCACGTAGCTGCGGTATCCGTATTTGTCGGCAACTTTGCGCAGCGCGCCCTTCTTTGCATCGGTCACGCAGATGATGCGCTTCTTCAGTTGTTCCTCGCTATATTTTTTGCTCAAGAGCTCTCTAATGATCCGAAACGATAGGGCAGGCTCAGTAGTTGTTCCGGATTTTGAAATCACAACGACGCTCACATCTTTGTCGCGGATCTTATCCATCAGCCCCTGCAAATAATCCACCGACATATTATGCCCGGCATAGTAAACCGGCAACGTCTCCCCGCCTCTTAAAAATTCCAGCGTAGAACGGATACCGAGGTAAGAACCGCCGATACCGATGCTGACCACGCAATCAGAACAGGCACGAACTTCTTGTCCTAAAGCGGTCAGCTCCTCCAAGAAGCTCTCCTCAATAGATGAAGGCAGATGAAGCCATCCGGTATACTCACTCCCCGCCCCGGTTCCCTCTTCAAGCTGCTGATGGGCCTGCTCTATTCTCACGCTTAATGCCTGAATATCTTTCTCTTCAATAAATCCTTTAAGATTCTGCATCTCGATCCGTAACCCCATAACATGATCCTTTCTAAAAATACGTCATTCATAAACACACTTGCCATTCCGACCTTGAGCTCCTAGATCCTAATGGACCGGAACGCAAACATTATATCCGATAGCGGACAAAACGTCTACTGATGACATGCCGCGTTTACAGTTCAAATTTTTATTCTCAGCTCACGCAGCAGCGCCCTATTTTGCGGCCGCAAAACTTTGCAGAAATTTTTTAACCGAAAAATTGAAACGATGCGCCTGGATCAAAAACGGAAAATGTCCGCACCCTTCGTATAGTTCAATCTGCGACTGGGGCATGGCCTGACGGAAAATCTGTTCCACGCCGGCCTGACAGACAAGATCCTCATCGCCGTTGATCAGCTGAAACGGCACCCTGATGCTTTCTAAAACAGGACGCACATCGAGCCCCTTCAATTGCCTGAACAAACTGACCATCGCCTCTTTCTGCGGAAATCCTTCCGAACGTTTAAAACGACGCAACCATCGAAACAGCAGGCTTTCGCGCTCCCGACGGGTAAATAGCGAAACAAAAAATTGATCAATGGCCTTCTCATAATTCCCTTCCAACTGCCGGGCAAGACGCAGGATCTGGCGCTCACTCAATCCATACGGATAATCTTCGCTCTTTAAAAATTTCGGTTGAGAACCCGTCAGCGTCAAAGACCGCACAAAATCCGGGCCATGCTCAAAAACTTTAATTGCCAGAGTCCCTCCCAAAGAACTCCCCACCAGGCTCACCGGGGACGAACAGACCCTTCGCAAAAGATGAAGCGACGACTGCGCCATCTCATCAATGGTCAGCTCTTTCCAGGGTGTTTGCCCGTGGCCCGGCAGATCAATCACGACCGTCTGATATTCTTCTGAAAAAAACGGGATCTGCTGCCGCCAGACGCGCGAGTCCGCTCCCCAGCCATGAAAAAAAACCAGCGGAGTCCCTTCCCCTTTTATCTGATAGAACCAATCCATGCCGTCAATCTGCTCAGTTGCCATTTTCTCTCCTTAAACGCACGACATCGCCGGTGACCACTTTATGCTGACGCCCGTCATCCAATTGCAGGATCAATCCCCCGTCACTGGCAAGATCCAAAACGACGCCTTCCAAAATAGCCTGCCCGGTCTCAACAGCAACCCGTTCGCCCCAAAGCTTGCAACGTTTCTTCCAATCCGACAATACTGGTCCAAACCCTTCTTCTAACGCCTGCTCATACCGCTGCTCACAAAGAAATAAAAACTCCTGGAGCAAGCGCACGCGAAAATAATTTTTTCCGCTTTCTACAAATAACGACGTTGCCTGCGGAGGCAAATCCTTCTTCGGCGTATTCACATTCATCCCGATCCCAATAATCAAACGATCAATTCGCCCGGACTGGGCCCGCAATTCCGTCAAAATTCCAGCTATTTTTTTTGAGCCGATCAAAAGATCATTCGGCCACTTGATATGAATGTCAAGCCCGGTCAAGAAAGACGCGGCATCACATAAAGCAACACCAGCAAGAAACACCATTTTTGTGCTCTCAGCCAAAGCTATGCTGGGCCGCAATAAAAGTGAAGCGTAGATCCCGTCCCGATAGGGAGAAACCCAGAGCCGGCCCTGCCGCCCCCGCCCTTGAGTTTGCATCTCAGCGCAAAATACACTTCCATGCTCTGCCCCCTGATCCGCATAAAGGCACGCCAAATCCATCGTAGACTCAACACTGTCTTTATGAATAATCTTTTTCCCGAAATAATGGGTTTTTAGCCCCTCCTGGACTTCCCAAGGATAAAGCCGGTCCGGACACTCTTCCAGAGAATACCCTTTACGGGGCATGGCACTGATCTTATAACCGCGTTGACGCAAGTCATTAATATGCTTCCAAACAGCCGTCCGGCTTAATCCCAAAGATTTGCTGATCTCTTCTCCGGAAACAAATCTCTGCGCCTGTTTAAGGATATGAATAATTTGAAATTGCATATGTTTTGGCCTTAAAAATCCTCTTCATCTTAAAGTCCGCCTATCTCATTGTCAACCACAATCAAAATCCGGTTGACAATTATTGTTCGGATTGACAAAAACTTAACGCTTTGATATAGTGTTGTCTTCATTGAGACGTTTTTTCTATTAAAAAATTTCGGGGCCGTGGCTCAGTTGGTAGAGTGCTTGAATGGCATTCAAGAGGTCGCGAGTTCGATCCTCGCCGGCTCCACTTATCTTTACAGGTTTGCTGCGGATCCCAACAAACTGCAAATAACCACCTGTTCTTTTTAGAGAAATTTGCTGGAGTGGCGGCATACACTTTACCTCTGATATTTTGGAGAAAAATGGATCTCGTCCGACTGCAAATGACCACCTGTTCTTTTAGAGAAATTTGCTGGAGTGGCGGAATTGGTATACGCGCTGGTCTCAAAAACCAGTGTCCTTACGGGCGCGTGGGTTCGACTCCCACCTCCAGCACTTTTTTTCCCTCTTCCACCAGCACCTGCTGACCTTTTATTGCTTTACTCAAAAACAACTCCCCCGCTTGCACAAGGATAAGTTTTTATTTACAATAAAGAACGCTCATTCAACCATAACTTATTATGAAACTACGTACTCCTTATATCTTGGCCATCCTGATCTTTGTCTGTTCCTTTGCGCTTCGCTTAGCCTTTATCAGCAAAGGCCCGTTCCATGGGGACTGTATGAGCCTCGTCATTCAAGCCCAGCAAACCGCTTCCACGGGAAAAATCCACTATCTTCACAGTCATGGCTTCCCAATGACGGCGATCCTCAGCGGCTTCTTTGTCTGGATATTCCAAACCTACGGCTTGGCGGACCCGGTTTTTGCTGTCAATATGATGAGCGTTCTTTTTTCCTCTCTTACCGTGCTGATTCTTTTTCTCTTGATCCGAATATGGTTCAATGAAAGAACCGCTTTCTTCAGTTCTGCCATTTTCAGCATTACTCCGATTTTTTTGACAAATTCAGTCTACGGAAACAGCCACATGCCGGCATTCTTCTTTATTGCCTTAAGCTTCTATTGGCTATGGAACGGGTATTTTCAGAATGGAAATATCCGCGCCCTGACCCTGCCCGCCATCCTGTTCGGCATCGGCATTGCCACCCGGGCACAGGACGCCGTTCTTCTGTTTCCGATCATCATTCTTTGTCTCTTCATTCACCCCACGCTTAAGACCTTTTCGATTAAGAAAAAACTCGGATCCATCATGGCCTTTATTTTTATTTCGGTCTCAACCGGAGCTCTCTTCTATATCCCGGTCTTAAAACAAAAATTTATGTTCACAAACCAACCACACGCCAATCTGGTTGATTTCCTTAAAGGCGAACTTTTCAGTCATATCGCAACAGATTTTTGGGTCTTCTTACCGCTCTGCTTCCAATTTTTATTAAACACCATCACGCCCATTGGAATTCTTCTCTCTATCTGCGGTATCATCTTTCTTATCCAAGAGAAGCGCTTCAGCGATGTGGCTGTTCTGCTCGCATGGTTTGTGATTCCGTTCTATTTCTTTTCCAGCTTAAATTTCTATTTGCCCAGATTTTTTATGCTTTGCCTTATCCCCATCTGCGTTACCATTGGCATAAGCTGCAACCGATTACTGAACTATAAAGGCTGGATCGCGATCCTCACTCTAAGCGCGTGGATTCTCTTTCTGATGGCAGTTCCCTTATCGACAGCTATTCCCGTTTTACAGTCTCGTCATGATCATGCCTATATGCCGGAGTTTGTGCGCTGGGTGAAGAAAACGATTGAACCCAACGCCCAAGTGATCATTAGTGACGGAAGCGACTTCTTTAGATATTACGGGCCAGTCAACCTTTTAGGCCGGCCTCTCTATATTTCTCATTATCCGAATGATGCCATGCGTAAATTTCAACAGGACATTGACCAAACCCTCGCTCAGGGGGTGCCTGTTTATATAACCTCCAACGGTTTATACTCTTACAACCCGGAAAAGACCTTCTCGTCTTTCATGAGATCTTCTTATTGTTTAAAATTAATCGGCCTCCACCCCGTTGAACTCTGGCATCACGGCGCCCTGGAGCAGCGGGTTCCTTTAAGCGGTCTCTACCGTGTTTACCCCAAAAATCCCCTACCCCAAAATTAAACCATTAGCAGAACAATCTATTTCATGTTAAACTTTTCTTATGAATCTCAAACGATACTCTTTCTTATTCCTTTTCGTCATCTGCTGCTGTTCAACAAACCAGGCCCATGCGCAAGCTGATCAAACCATCACCCTCACAGACGGATCTGTTCTTAAAGGGCAGCTGATCGGCGCAACTGAAAATAATATTATGATTAAAACAGCGAACATGGGAACCGTCACCGTTGCTCAGGATCAAGTACGGGAGATTTCCCGGCAAACCTCAGGGAATCCAGGATTTCAACAAGAGAATTCAGGATTTCAAGCGATGGAGAAAATGGGGGGCGACGGCTCTGCCAGTATGGCCAATTCTCAACAATTTCAGCAAATGCAATCCATGCTGATGTCGAATCCAAAAATCATTCAAGCCATACAAGAACTCTTAAAAGATCCGGAGATCCTTGCCTTGTTGGAAGACCCCTCGCTTGCCAATGCTGTCCAAGGCGGGGCAGATCCAATGAGTTTAATGTCAAACCCGGCATTCATGAAAATTTTAGGCCACCCCAAAATCCAGGCAGCTGTCCAAGATGCGGCTATGGAGCTGATGAATCAGGGGATGTTAAGTCCGCAGTAGACTTTGTGTTCGGTTTAGTTTTTGAAAGGACGAATCCTTCGAAAGCATCTAAAGCCTGTCCCGCTTCCAAAATTTTTCCCTGTCCTTGCCATAACCTTACCGCGATCACCATATATTGTTCTGCCTCATCGTAGCGTCCTAAAAAAGCAGTCAAACCTGCCAAATTATAGTACGCTTCCGCAAAATCCGCTTTTAAACTGACCGCTTGCTTAAGAACTTTAACTGCCTCCTCATAACGGCCAGCTGCGCTTAAAGCCTTTTCCATCATAAAATAAATTTCTGCGTTCTGCGGATCCCGCTCTAAAAGCTGATTATATTGCGCCAAAGACCTGGCCGTCTCACCATCGGCAAGATAACTGGCAGCAAGATCCATTCGCATTTGCTCTTGGTCCGGATAGATCTCAACCAGACGCTCATAAAAAACCACCGGGGATCGAAAAAAGCCCAAATTATAGACGGTCAGTATGCTATAAAAAACAAAAAAAACGCCGATCACGCAAAACCCGATTCTTTCCCCCAGATAATTTCCGACCAAACGGTTCATGATCATCAAAATCAGCGCTGAAAACAACAAACACCACGCAAACACTGCGAAATATAAATAACGCCCGGCAATATATGCCGGAAAATTTCCGATCATCAAAAGAGGCAAGGCAGCAATCACCAGCCACAGCCCGGCAACTTTCAAGAAAGACTCCGCATCCTCCTGCCCCTTGCTGAGAATAACGAGTCCACACAGCAAGAACGCAAGGCATCCAATGGCGCTATACAAAAAATATCCTGATAATTCTTGAGGATATCCGATTCCAATCGCAAAAATGATCCCCTTAAAAAAGACAGCCAAAGATCCCATGGATACGCCGGTCGGATCATCAGAAAGAACAAAAAAGTAACGTCCCGTCAAGTACACAAAGGCCAGAACTCCTATCAGGAGACTCGCTTTCAGCTGACGGTCATCCCGCCGCTGCAATAATTCATACGTGATCAAAATCAACGGAAGAGCCAAAGCCGCTTCCGTCATAAAAATAGCCAACCCTCCCAAAATATAAACACTCACAAAAGATTTCCCTTCCTGCTTTTCTCGCTGAATGAGATAACCATAAAGCGCCCACATCATCAGAACCGACCCCAGCATATCCACCGAACCGGCAATAGACGCGACCCCGCCGATATGAAGCGGATGCACCGCGAATAAAAGGGTCGCGCACAAGACCATACGCACATCTTGAACAAAAAAACGGGTTATCTTATAAACGGCAACGACCCCTAATGCGTGCACTGCCAAACCAAAACCGTGATATAAAAATCCGTGTGACCCGAATCCCAAACGCAATAAAGACAGGCTCGCTGTTTTAAGAGGCGTGTAACTGAACGTCTTTACGGACGGACCGACAATGCCGATCCAGAAGCGTATAAAATTGCGGATGTCCTGAATGAACCCCCAATTTAAAAAAACGCTGTCTTCCAGCGAAAAGTTATAAAACAACGCTTTACCAAACACACCGGCTGCTGCCGCCAGGCAAATCAGTAAATACATCCGGGACTTTCTCTGTTCTGATCTGAAATCTTTCATTTGCAAGCTCCTCGTCTCAGTTGGCCGCAGGCTGCAGAAACTTCATTCCCCTTTGACCAGCGCACAGTTGTATGCACCCCTGCCTTGATTAAACGATCCTTGAAATCGAAAACCTCAGCCCGTGTCGGCTGACGGAAATCAAATTCAGGAACACGGTTATAAGGGATCAGATTGATCTTACAATTCATGCCCTCCAGTAAATTTGCCAATGCCCTCGGGGCCTCCTCAGTCAAGGTCACCTTAGGGATCATAATATATTCAAACGTCACCTGACGATGCGTCTGCTCGATATACTCACGGCAGGCCTTGATCAAAGGTTCTAGCGGATATTTTTTGTTAGCCGGCATGAGCATATTTCGAGTCTCATTATTATAGCCATGCAGCGACACCGCCAGTTCAACCTGCCGGCCGATATCCGCCAGCTGTTTCATCTGAGGAATCAGACCGCAAGTCGAAATTGTGATCCGCCGTGCAGCAATATTGAATCCTTCCGGTGAATTGATCATATCAATGGCCGCCATCACCAGATCAAAATTGTCGAGCGGCTCACCCGTGCCCATAAAAACAATGTGGGTCACCCGCCGCTGAGGAAGGTCTTTTTTTACAGCTAAGATCTGCGCCAACATTTCTCCGGGCGTCAGCTGCCGGCGCCACCCTCCAACGCCGCTGGCGCAAAATCTGCAGCCGAACTTACATCCGGCCTGCGATGAAACGCATACTGTCAGCCGGCGCGCAGCCTCGATGGCCACCGTTTCAATCTTCTGACCGTCCGTCAAAGGAAATAAATACTTTAAGGTTCCATCTCCCGCTTCGATTCGCTTTTCAGCGGTTAAGCATCCGATCACCAAATCTTTTTTCACTTGTTCGCGCAGCGAAACAGAAAGATTCCGCATGTCATCAAAAGAAACAGCCCCGCGCTGATAGATCCAGTTAAAGATCTGTTGAGTGCGGAACCGGCGCTCCCCGATCCCCTCGAGATATTGAGTTGCCTCTTGAAATGATAAATCTAGAATATTGCGGTTAGACATAACGATTCACACACGATTGAAGAACCACCCTTTACGCCTCATTTAAACTTCTGAATGCGCCATGCGTTCTTCAAAATCACCCATTTTGCGGAATTTTTGATAACGTTGTTCCACGATCTGCTCACCGGAAAGACTGGAAAGAACATCTAACTCCCGCAGCAACACCTTCCGCAGCTCTTTCATGGCCAGCTCAGGGTCGCGATGCGCTCCGCCTAAAGGCTCTGGGATAATGCCATCAATAATGCCGAATTCTACCAGATGCTCAGCGGTCAATTTGAGTGCGTTGGCCGCATCCGGAGCCTTAATAGAATTACGCCAAAGAATAGACGCACACCCCTCAGGAGAAATGACTGAATAATAAGAATTCTGAAGCATATACACGCGGTCTGCCACACCGATCCCCAGGGCGCCTCCGCTGCCGCCCTCTCCAATGACTGTCGCAATGATCGGCGTCCTAATGCCTGCCATATCCCTCAAATTCGTCGCAATGGCCTGTGCCTGACCGCGTTCTTCCGCCCCCAAACCCGGATACGCTCCAGGCGTATCAATAAAAATGATCACCGGAATCCGGAATTTCTCAGCCAGCTGCAAAACACGCAAGGCCTTACGGTATCCTTCAGGATGCGCACAACCGAAATTACGCATAATATTTTCTTTGGTGTCCCGTCCCTTTTGATGCCCCATCACGATCACTTTACGCCCATTCAATTTTGCAAATCCTGTGATCAAAGCAAAATCATCCGCAAACAGCCGGTCGCCATGAAGCTCCATAAAATCTGTCATCAGCATGCTGATATAATCCAGCGTATACGGTCTAGCCGGATGACGGGCAATCTGAACGCGTTGCCAATCGGTGAGCTGACCATAAACATCGATTTTCATTTGCTGCAATTTTTTTTCCAAGCGAGAAATTTCCGAGACCAAATCAACTTTTTTTTCGCTTCCGAACGTCCTTAGTTCTTCGATCTTCAATTCAAGTTCAACAATCGGTTTTTCGAAATTGAGAATTTCCATCATCCTTTACCTTTCACAAGACAAGAACCTCTCGCGCGAAACAGGGAACATCCATTAATCCACAATCGTCACTTTGATTCCTCTAGGAACAATACTATACATTTCCTCCACTTCCTGATTCAGCATGCGCACACAACCAGCCGTAACCTGCTGGCCAAGCGTTTCCGGCTCAACCGTTCCATGAATACCATAACCCGGAGCCTCCTCAAAACCAAGCCAGCGGCTTCCCAAGACATTTTGCGGACTTTCCGGAGGAACCACGACTCCGCTATTAAACCAAACTGGATTTTCCAGTTTTGATGTCACCGTAAAAATCCCCACCGGCGTCGAATTATTCTCGCCCGTTGATACAGTGTACATCTTCAGCACTTCATTGCCGTCTTTCAAAAGCAAAATATTCTGAGACTTGTCTACAAAAATATTAAAGTCGCCTTTCCAAATGCGCAACCGTTGCCCGACACGGATAATATCGCTCTTCAACCCATTACTTCTTTTGATCAGCTCTATGGTGGTGTTATACTTTTTGGCAATCTTCCCCAGCGTGTCGCCGACAACAACTTCATGGATCAGCGTCTTGCCTTCGACCGCTTCCTTGGAAAACAAAAGATCCATGTTCAATTGATGCAAATTATTTTGAACCTGCGCGATATTTTCCATATCCGGATAATTTTCAAGGATCTCCTTATAAAGGACTTTTGCCTCAACCGGCTTTTTATTTTCGATCTTCTGCGCCTGATCATACATTTCCTGCGCCTGTTTGGCTGTCGGAGCAGTCACTTGAAGAGCTGTTTCGCCATTCTTACTTTTGCCTGAAATGAAAATAAAAACCCCCACACTTACAGCAACTACAACAGCAATCCAAATATTACGATTCACTATGATTCTCCTTTAGTCGCGATGCTACTTTAAGAAATGAAATAAGATGGTCGACAGAGAACACCCCAAAAGCGTGCCGACAAAAACCTGAAACGGTGAATGCCCAATCAGCTCAATCAGACGACCTCCTTCAATCTTCCCTTTCCAGTAAATATCATCCATCACCCGATTTAAAATTTCTGCCTGCTGACCAGTGGCCCTGCGTACGCCTTGCGCGTCAAACATCGTGACCAGCGCAAAAACCGCAGCCACAGCAAAGATCCCTGAATCAAAACCCTGATCTAATCCACACGTTGTTGCCAAAGCGGCTGCGCCTGCGGCATGGCTTGAAGGCATCCCGCCGGTCCCAATAAACCAACGAAAATCAAACCTTTTTTCCTCTACAACTCCTAAAACAACTTTTATGCCTTGGGCAACCGCCCATGTAATGACAGTAATGAAAAACACTTTATTGTGGATAATCAAATACTTCTCCTCATGAAAAGACTTCCTTCTTAAAGGGCATAAAAATAAAAATTTGACGCATTTTAGGTTTTATGTTAGCTTACATTATAAAGAGGCGTCCTCTAAAAAGCAAGGTGTTTTCCTTGCGTCTTAACCCCTTATTTTAATATAATTTCTATTATTTTCAACGAGTTACATGTGTGTTCGATTGTCTTAATCATCCCCCCAAGATCATCATCGCCCCCTCTCATAAGGAAACCCTATGCTTACCAAAGTTTACAGCTATGGCCTTTCGGGTATTGACGCGTATCCGGTAACCATTGAAGTCGATGTGACCAAAGGCATCCCATCCACCGCGATTGTCGGCCTGCCGGACAATGCCGTCAAAGAAAGCCGTGAGCGTGTCCGTTCTGCCATTAGAAACAGCGGTTTTGATTTCAAATCCAAACGTATCACAGTCAACCTTTCTCCGGCTGACACAAAGAAGGCCGGTGCCGCTTTCGATCTGGCAATCGCCTTGGGCTATCTCATCTCGACCGAACAATTCTCCTCCCCATCCATCGGAGACTTCATCTGTTTGGGGGAACTCTCGTTAGACGGCTCTCTCCACCCTGTTCCAGGAATTCTGGCGATTTGCCTCTCTCTTCCTGCCAAAAAATACAAAGGCATTCTTGTGCCTGAAACCAATGCTTATGAAGCCGCGGTTTCAAACCAGCTCGACGTCTTTCCGGTCAAAAATTTAAAACAAGCCGTTGGCCTTTTATCGGGCGCAATTCAAATGGAACCTTTTAAAGTCAATGTTCTCGCGCTATTTCAATCCCCCCCCTTAAAACATGACGGAGATTTTGCGGATGTCAAAGGGCAAACCATGGTCAAGCGCGGCCTTGAAATCGCCTCCGCCGGAGCGCACAACTGCCTTTTAATAGGCCCCCCCGGAAGCGGCAAGACAATGCTCTCCAAAAGAACGCCGACAATCCTGCCGGACATGTCCTTAGAGGAAGCCCTGGAAACAACAAAAATTCATTCCATCAGCGGGCTTCTCCCCTCGAACAAAGGCCTGATTGTCACGCGTCCTTTCCGGTCACCTCATCATACGTCTTCAGATATTGCCCTCATTGGCGGAGGTTCCAACCCCAAACCCGGAGAAGTCACCTTGGCTCACAACGGGATTCTGTTTTTAGATGAGTTGCCGGAATTTAACCGCAATGTCCTAGAGTCCTTACGCCAGCCGCTGGAAGACCATTACGTCACTGTTTCACGCGCCAGCAAAACAGTCCGCTTTCCCTCAAAGTTTATGCTGATTGCCAGCATGAACCCTTGCCCGTGCGGATTTGCCACCGATCCGAACAAAGAGTGCCAATGCTCTCCCTATCAGATCCAGCGTTATATGTCCAAGATCTCCGGCCCCCTTCTGGACCGCATTGATATTCATTTGGATGTGCCGGCCCTTCCGGCCCGGGATCTCCTCTCCTCTTCATCCGCAGAAAATTCGGAAAGCGTGAGGAAGCGTTGTATTGAGGCCCGCAACATTCAGCGGCAACGGTTTGAAGACAATTCCGTTTCTGCCAATGCTTTCATGCGGCATGCCCACATCAAAAAATTCTGTACTCCCCAGGAGAGCGGGAAAAAACTTTTGCATCGCGCCATTGAAGAACTCAAGCTTTCAGCCCGAGCACATGATAAAATTTTAAAAGTATCGCGTACCATCGCGGATTTGGCGGCCAGTGAACAGATCAAAGAGGAACATATCGCCGAAGCGATCCAATATAGATATTTAGATCGAACCTAAAGGTAAAAACGGGGATTAAAAAATCGGCAGCCTACCAATTCTCTGCCCAATAAACAATTTCATTGCGGTTCATACTCATCGCAACTCCATGACTCTGCCCATGATTCCAGTAAAATCCCGGCGGCCTTTCCGCTTCCGGAAGGACCTTGTCGAAGATCATGATTTCGAAATCATCAGGAAAGGAACCATCCTTATTTCCACTCGTATAAAAAAACGTGGTTGGCATGCCTTCCGGCTCATTCATATGGCGATTCGTGTCCCCGCCCAAAAAAGACTTCGTCTTTTGTGCTGAGAATTGGCTGTACAATTCCCGGAACCGCTCAGGCGGCAAACTCAGGCGGAGTTGAATAGAGGCTCCGCCTTGAAGAACTGCCGGAAAATGAGAAAATTTCTTCAATGAGGCATCCGCGGGTATCTCCGGTGGAAAATGACTGACCAATTGCGGCCCCCACTGTGCACGCAGCCCTTTGTATTTCCACAGGCTATGCGTCTCCCTCGGAAAAGTAAAATAAAAAAAAGCAACCAAAACAAAAAAAACAATCATTCCGGCCCCAAGAACCGCAACAATCGTGCTCAAGATTATCTTTTTTATTCCCATCTCGACTCCTCGACTACGCCACAAGGAACAATTGTATAAGGCCGTTCCGCTCTCCTGCCGACTGCAGGATCAACAGGATCGTGTTTAGATTATATCGTCAACGTGAGCCATAAACCACTGTTTCCAAGACAAAGATCACTCTTGCTTTGTAAGTTCCCTGCGCATAACCTTATAAATTTCAAACGATCTGTTTTCAAAAACCTTCAAAAAAACAAACTCTTCATTGCTCATCTGTTCGAAATTAAAGGGAAAAATGTTTTTGTCATTGATCAGCCATCTAACAGAGAATTTCCGGACTCTCCAATAAAATTTTCCCTCATACCCCTTCACCAGGGTCAACTGAGCGCCCAATCTATCCGTAAAAAGCCCGACGACCCTTGGCCGTCTGAATAAAAAATGTTCGTCTTCTCGAGTATTTGCCTTAACCCAGTTCATCATTTCAACGGCATCATTCTGAAAAATGGCATCATCATTAAAACTGAATTGCATGCGGATATTCAGGACATTAAAAAATAATATGAGCAATAAAAAACCTCGCGTGACCTGTTCAACGCTCAATCTCAACCTGCAAAATCTCTGCTGAAAATATTTTCTCCATGCAAGACCGAACAGTTCAATACAAAAAACCAGGCTCAAGCCCATGAGGGGCAAGGCATATCTTTGGACTTCCTGCAAGCCTAAGGGCCAGACAAGAACCCCGACGAGATACACCACAAAAAAACATTCGACAAACTCCAGCTTTTTTGTCTTTATTCGATAAAAAAAGAGACCGGTGATAACAATCATGAGGAGCGGCGCCACAATAAAAAGAACCGGCATCAGCGCGGCAGGAATCGGAATAAAATAGATCATTATTGTTCCAAGAACGCTGACGACGTTGTTGGCAATTACGCCGAACATATTCCCCCATGGTCCCTGAATCTCATGAAAATGACCTGCGCCTGAGGCCCCGAATAAAGCCTGCAAAAATATAACAGCAGCCATCGCGCAAACCGCTGCCATCATAAATTTCGCGGCCTTTTTTTGAAACAACGAATATATGAGAACGCTCACAAACAAAAGCAGGCCAGCATGCCGGACCAAGGCCGCAAACATCATGAAAACCATGGCCGCTATAAAAAACAGCCACTGACGTTTTAAAGAGGCCCCTTTTTGGGATTCTAAAAACTTTAAATAGAGAACGATCGAAAAAGTGAGGAAAAATAAAAAAGGAACATCGGAAAGGACCTGCTGCTTGAAAATAAAAAAGAAATGTGAAAAAAGAAGAACCATAAAGACCAATAATGCCGGTTCCTCTTTTAGTCGCTTTTTCGCAATCGCGTAGAAGGACAATGAAAAAAGAAGCCAAAAAACAACGTTTACTGTTTTGAAAACTTTAAACTGGATCCCGAAAACTTTAACGAAAGGCACTAAAACAAGCGGAAACCCCGGGGTACACACAACCCAGGAATCCAACGGCAGGCCGTGAGAATAGTCCTTATGTTCAACGATATTCTTTGCATGGCGGATATACTGGCTGAAATCGCCGCCCCAATTATGCCCGTCTTTAATTGTAAAAATATTAATGAGCAGAAATAAAACAACACCCAGAATAAATAAATATTTATCACCATTTTTATGGCCGCGCATAAAACCTTACTCTTGTTCTTTCTTTCACAAAGAATCCTGCCGGAAAAAACGCCAAGAGGATATGGAGAACCGCTGATTCAAAAAACTTGAAGGTCAGCGGGATCGAGACTTTTTACGGGACTTGCTTACAGGAGCCTGTGCCGCCTTTTTTCTTTTGATGGTCGCCCTTTTCATGGCGGCCTTGCCTTTTTTCGTCTGAAAATAAGCCTGCATGCGTTCACTATTGCAGGCCTTGCAGTAGTGATCCAGGCCGTCAGGCATCGTGGTGTTTTTGGAAAACCCCTTCACGTCCTTACTTCTTCTACATTTCGAACATTTCTTTCTCACACAAGCCTCCTTTAAAAGCATTCACGCCCTGAAGTCTCCGGCATCCGTTCAAAGCATGCCTTTGATCGAAAACCGCTATTCCCCAATAAATTCATGAATTTTTAACAAAAGATCTTCCACTTCAAAGGGCTTGGTAATATACGCCTCGGGAGCCATGTGTTCCGAAAACACATGATCCGCCTCTGCATCCCTGGCGGTCAGCATAATAATCGGAATGTGTTTATACTCTTCATTGCCTTTGAGCATGCTGCAAACAGTAAATCCATTGACCTCAGGTAAATTAATGTCCAAAGTGATCAGGTCCGGTCGGCGCTCTTCCGCTAAACGAAGACCTTCGATGCCGGTCTGAGCTGTTATAACTTCAAACCCCTTATGCTCAAGCCGATACTTCAAAAGACTAATAATATCAGAATCGTCTTCGATGACTAAAATTGTTTTCGGCATTCATAAACCTCATGCTAAGCTGTTTTTTAGGAATCTATCTGCTTTCCACGAAGCTTGAACCCTTTGGCGCGGAATAATAATATAAAAGCAACCGTCGCAGGAATAATAATAATCGCACTTAAAAAAACCTGAACAATGATCCCGGAAAACATGCCCGGAATCATGTTAAAACTATAATACCACGAAACAATCATTCCAAACAAGAGAATCGGCACTGCCAAAAAAAACAACCTGTCTTGCGTGATAAGACTCGGCGGCAAAATGACAAAAACGCCATATAAAATAAAAACAAATGTTTTAAAGGCTGTTTTGATCCGGTCCGGCCTGCCGGGCGCAGCTACTACCATCACAAAAATCACAGAAACAACTAAAACAATGCTGCCAAAAACAAGCGTTAAAATTCTCAGGCCCCTTGAAAACCGGTTCACAAAAGTCTTCACGCTTTCCTCAATAACATCCAGCCGGCCCTCATCTTCCTCTATTCCAACCGACTGAATATCATCCAGGTTTGTGAGTTTTCCCAAGGGCCGGTACTCTCGTTCTCCCTTGAGACAAAGCCGATAATACGCCAAGGCCTTCAGCGTAGGGATGCTCTGCACATCATTATGATTAATATCAATAAGCGCTTGAACCACCTGGGCGGCAACCGGATCCTTCTTGCAAACTTGCGCAAAGTCTTCTGCGACAGCCACTCCCAAAGCCCATCGATATATCGTGTTTCTATCCGACCGACCTTCCAGCAGCTCATCTATTTTTTGAATAATAAAATCCCGATTTAATTCCATATTTTATGTATTGGAAAACTTCTATCCCGCTCTTTAAAAGTCCGATTCCTGCAATTGTTCTTCACGTTCTTTCAACATATCCTGCACAATTTTCAAGTTTTCTTGCGCGTCTTTAAGACGCGCTTCTAAAATTGTGTTGTTGTCTTTTAAGATCGCCAATTCCCGCTCTTTTGTCCGCAGTTCTTCTTCAAGCGTCAGCACCTGCTGATTGAGATTAGAAGCCTCCCCGCTGTTCGCCTGCTCCTGAGAATTCAGCTGCTTGAGACGTTCACGCGCCTCAATCAAACGGTCTTTCAATTCCAGAATCTGTCCGTCTTGCTTCTTAATCCGGTTAACTAAAACGCCCTTCGATTGTGAAGAGGTTCCCAGTGATTTGCGAAAACGCTGTTCCCGCTTAAGCTGATCGATGCCTTGTTTCAAATCCTCCGCCTGCAAACGGAGCTCTGAATAATTCTTCTGCAAATTTCGAATCTTCTGATCCTTTTCAATCAACCGAGATTCCTTGGAAGCCGCATCAAACTCCGTATAAGCCAGCTTATAATCCTTAAGGAGCAGCTCCGCATCTTTCTGGGCAATAGACTTCTCTAAACTCTTGACATCCTCATGGTACTCCCCCTGCATTTTAAACTTTTCATGCTCGAGATTCTGCCGGTTCTTTTCCAGCTGAGCCAATTTTTCAGAATATCCCACCAGATCCTGACGATAGGTCTGATCCAGATCCTCCAATTCATTTTTCAACCGGGAAATCGAATCTTCCTGCTTTTGGGCAATAACATCCTGCTCAATCGTCTGCTTTTCAGCCGTTGCAAGCTGTTTGTTGAGAACCGTAAGTGTTTGCGACTGCTGCTCTTTCTCGGATTGCAATTGATCAATGGCCTGCGCCTGTTCGGTCATTTCCTCGGTCACCGCTTCATGAAAAAGGGCAACATCATCCAGAATTTCCTGATTCTGACTCTCCTTTGCGAGGATCATTTGCTCAAGCGCTTCCCGGCGGGCTTGAAACTCCTGCTGACGCGCAGAGGTCTCCTGCTTTAAGCCATTGATCTCTGTCTGATATCTCTGAATCTCAAAATTAATACGGACGACTTCCGCAGATAACGACCTGTTCTGACCATAGAGCCCTTCTTCCAACCCCATGGAACGCAAATATTTTAAGGCTTCAGCATTGTCCGATTGAGCCAAAAGCGCCTTGCTGAAGGCGTCCGCCGCCTTTTCATAATCTTCCCTATTATAAAATTCAATGCCGTCGCTTACAAATTGGGCCGCCACCATCCCTTCAACAGCAAAAACGTTCGAACAAAAAATCAGGGTCCCCAGACAGAAAACCCCGATGCCGAACACAAGAAACACCCTTTGTCTATCGCTCATAAAATATATCCTAGTATTGTTACAAGTTTTTCTATTTAAAAGATTATACCACCTGCGTTTTGAGACTGTCAACGCAGAAACGATTTCTCTTGCACCTGCTTTCTTGAGAGTTCCTATTTTTAGCGTTTTATGCTAATATATTTTCTCAACTAAAACTCAACCTGTTTTTCCGATCGATAACGATATGTCTACTGATACCGCAACCCCTATGCTGAAACAATACCGGCAGATCAAAAGCCGGTACCGGGATTGTATTCTTTTTTTCCGCTTGGGAGACTTTTATGAAATGTTCTATGAAGATGCCCAAGAGGCCAGCCGCATCCTGGACTTGATCTTAACGGCCCGCGGAAAAGGCACAGCCAATCATGTGCCCATGTGCGGCATCCCCTTTCACTCCGCTGACAGCTATATCGCCAAATTGATCAAATCCGGGAAAAAAGTCGCGATCTGCGAACAGATTGAAGATCCCGCAACCGCCCAAGGCATTGTTAAACGCGATGTCATCCGGGTGATCAGCTCCGGGACCTTCCTGGATGACCACTCCTCCGACTCGCGCTACGTCCTTTGTCTGGCCCCTGAACAACATTCCGTCGGAATCTCGTTTATCGACCCAACGACCGGAACACTCCGCACCAATCAATATGATTCCATCGAACATTGTGTTGAGATCATCGCGCGGCTCCCGGTCTTTGAATGCGTATATCCTCTCAAGGCCGAAGAGGCCATTCTTCCTCTGCGCAATCATCCGTTTTTAAAAATGCGCACCATTACCTTCAGCCCGCATGAGGACTGGTGTTTTAATACCAATATCGCCCAAAAAGCTTTGTGCGAACATTTCAATCTTCCCAACCTGCGCGGGTTCGGCATTCAGGACCTTCCCCTGGCGATCTCCAGCACCGGAGCGCTTCTGGAATATTTAAAACAAATGAACCGCCAACCTCTGAAGCATATCGACCGCATCACCCTTTTTAGCGACGAAGATTTTACCTATATTTCACCAGCCGCCATTTCCGGGCTTGAGATGCACGCTCTTTTTAAGACCATCAACTTTACCCAAAGCGCTCTGGGCAAACGCAAACTTCAGTTCTGGCTGTATCACCCTTTAAAAAAACCGGCAGATATTTTAAAACGCCAAGCCGCGGTCACGCTTCTAAAAAATCGCGTTGATGTTCAGGGGCAACTCAAAAGCACTCTCAGCGCGCTGCCGGATATCGAAAAAAGCGTCTCCAAACTTTCCTGCGGCTATACCAACGCCCGTGATGTGCTGCAAGTCCGCAACGCCCTCAGCCTGATTCCTCAGATTCAGAAAACCATTGCGCCGATCGCGAAAAAAAATTCTCTTTTTGAACTCGACGATATTACAGATTTGCGTTTGCTCTTGGAAGAAGCGATCAATCCGGACATGCCGCTTTCAAAGCATGACGGAAAAGTGATCCGCCGTGGATTTTCAAAAGACTTAGATGAACTCAAAGACCTTCAGGAAAACGGCCGGCAATGGCTGCAAAATTTTCAGGCCCGCGAAATTGAACGCACCGGTATCAATTCGCTCAAGGTCGGTTTCAACAGAGTCTTCGGATACTACATCGAAATTACCCGCACCCATCTTGCCCATGCGCCGGAAGATTATATCCGCAAACAGACACTGGCCAACGCCGAGCGTTTCATCACTCAGGATCTCAAAGAGTATGAAGAAAAAATTCTCACGGCACAGGAAAAAATTTTAACGCTGGAACTTGAGCTTTTACTGAAGCTCAAAGAGGCGATCCTTGACCACTCTAAAAGTCTGCACAACTTTTCCCAGCAGGCCGCGCGGCTGGATGCCGTATTTTCTTTAGCCCAGCTTGCGCAACAGCCGAATTACATTGCGCCCGATATTTCAAACGACTCTGTCCTGGATATCAAAGACGGCCGGCATCCGGTGGTGGAACGCGCCATTGATTCCGCCTTTGTGGCCAACGATACTTATTTAAATCAGGATGACCAACATCTGGTTATCCTGACCGGACCGAATATGGCTGGCAAATCAACCTATATCCGTCAGATCGCGATCCTCACGATCCTGGCCCAGACCGGCAGTTATATTCCGGCCAGAGAAGCCCACATCGGAACCGTTGATAAAATCTTTACCCGCATCGGCGCGCACGATGATATCGC
>JBBRHV010000022.1:0-29849 GCA_038222225.1 Candidatus Omnitrophota bacterium | reverse complement strand
CCCCTTTCTATTAGTGAGGAATTTTTAAAAGTTGTTATAAACACAATATTTATAATAGAAAAAAATATAATTAATGATATAATAGCCACAGTTAAAAGGGGATATTGAGTGGATCTTGGCTACTCCGGCGATATGAAAAAGTTTTGGGAACAATATATTGATTTTGTGAAACGCTATATTCCTGAACCGCAGGTTAAATCCTGTGTTGGTTTGGATATTGGTGCCAGCAGCTGCAAGATGGTCGCGCTTAAGCCCAAAGGGTCTTCCTACGAGCTTCTAGGGTGGGCTATTGAACCGGTCAAAAACAATGATGTTGAATCAGCGGTCAGGAAAGTCGTGTCGCGTTGTCCTGACGCAGGCGTCGCTCCTGTGTCAGCGCTCTCCGGAAAGGGTACTCTGATCCGTTATGTGGACATGCCCCGGCTTTCTAAAGAAGAGTTAAGAAAGTCATTTGCTTATGAAGCGGACAAATATCTTCCTTTTTCAATGCTGGATATTTATGCGGATTGTTTTATCCTGGATCATCATTTGGCCGGATCAAAGATGTTTGTCATGATTGCGGCCGCTAAAAAGGAATTGGTGGATCAGAGGGTTAAGCTTTGTTCGCAACTAGGAATTCATCCGGGGGTGATTACGTTAGACCCGCTGGCGCTGATCAACGTCTATCAGAATTTCGGCGCGGTCCATAAAGTTGAGAAGGGTTTGAATTCCGAGAGAAACGGAGTCGCGATTTTGGATATGGGTGACCGCGTGACAACGCTCAATATTCTTGTGGGGGATATGCCGCGGTTCAGCAGGGACATCTCCTGGGGTGGTTCAGATGTTGTTAAAACCATTATTCGTTCTTTGAACGTCACGCCGGAAGAAGCGGAAAAACTTAAGGTTGATCCAGGCGAAAGAAAAGCGGAAACGCTGGAGGCGGTTGAGTCTGCGTTCGCGAATTTGATCGCAGAGTTGCGGATGTCCTTTGATTATTTTTTGACTGAAAATAATGTTTCCATTTCCGTGCTCCTTCTGACTGGCGGGGTTTCTCTTTTTTGGGGTTTGCAGGAGGTCTTTAAGGATTCTTTCGATATTCAGGTTGAACTTTGGGATCCGTTTAAGGATTTGGAATTGGCTCCCGAAGTATCCCGGGATGAATTATTAAAAGTTTCGGGCCAGCTGGGCGTGGCCTTAGGGCTGGCTTTATACCAGTAAAAGACTATGATTGAAATTAATTTAACACCAGCAGGGTTTCGTCGTAAGCGTAAAGGATCCGGGTTTTTGCCGAAAGGATTTTTACTGCCGCGCGAAGTTATTATCGGGTTGATCGGCGGTTTCTTTGTCCTGTTGATTTCTCTTAACATTTTTTTACAGGCTTTAATTGTGGTGAAATGGATCTCTCTCTCAGGTTTGAAGCAAACATGGGAAAGGGTTCTACCGGAAAAAGAGAATCTCAATCAGATCGAACAAGACTTGCGCAAGAGGCAGTCGCGCATTGCCTCCATTCAGAAAATTTTAGGACAGCACGATATTCGCTGGTCTAAGAAATTGAACATTATGAGCGATGAGCTCCCAAGGGGTGTTTGGTTTAACCGGATTTTGTTTGAAGACAATTTCTTTTTAATTCAGGGCAGCGCGGTTTCCAAACAAAAAATGGAAAAAATCAATGTGACTAAATTTTTGACAAAACTGAAAGAGACCGAATTCTTTGTAAGCGATTTTAAGGATATTGATATTGAGTCGATCCGTTCACGGGAGATCAGCGGGACGCCCATTTCAGATTTTGTGATTCGAGCGGATATGGAAGTCAAGAAGGAAACCCCTGAAGTTCCGACGGCCACGGGGAAGAAGGCCACGGGGAAGAAGTGATGCAAAAAATAGATTTAAAAGAAAAAATTACAGAGTTGGTTGCCAGCCTCAATGAGAAGAACCCGTATTATGTGATTATTGGGGTTCTGGTGTGCCTTTTGCTGATTGATTATTTTGGGCTTATGCAGTTTCAATTTGGAGCGTTGCGCGAGCTTAATCCAAAGATTAAGCAGGTTCAAACGGATTTCAAATTGTTAGAAGACGGTAAAAAAAGGATGGAGCAGTATCAGAAAGAAGCGGATCGGCTGGACAGCAAGCTTAAGAGCCTTAATTTGCTTATACGCAGCCGCGGGGAAATTTCCGGGATTCTGGAGAACATTTCACGTATTGGCAACAAAAACCGTGTGCGCATTGAGCAGATCGTTCCGGATACGACTTTGGATGAGCCGGTCATGAAAAACGGAGAAGGCGCTTATTATTTATTGCCGATTGTTGTGGAGGCTAAGGGCGGTTATCATGAATTCGGCTGTTTCTTGAATCAGCTGGAACAGGAGGGCGTGGTCGCCAACATTTCCCGTCTTTCCATTGTCGCGGATGAAGAGAGCGGACAGCGCCAGCAGCGCATTGAGATGACACTGAATACAATTATTTTTGAACCGAGCTTAAAATGAAAATTTATTGCCTGATCATTTTTTTATGTATACTGACTTGCGCAGGGTTAACCAGCGAGGTCTATGCTGAAGAACAAGCTGCAAAGTCAGATACGGATTTTGTCTATGAGGACGGAGGAAGACGGGACCCGTTTTGGCCGTTGGTGAATAAAGGGGGCGGGATTATCAGTTACGACAAGGATTTGCTTTTTTCAGAAATGGCCCTTCAGGGCATCATGGTTGGCAATGATGGAAAAAATATTGCGATTATTAATGGTATCATTGCCAAAGAAGGAGATATGCTCGGGCTATATTTGGTTAAGCAGGTCAGCTCGGGATCCGTGATTTTGGTTCGAGATCAGGAAATTTTGACGCTAATTTTAAACAAGGAGGAATAAAATGAATAAGCGAGCAGCCATTGCGGCGGTCTTTGTGCTTTGTTTGTGCTCTTCAGTCTATGGGCAGCAAGACCTTATTGTTCAGCCGTCTGCCGGTGAACAAGCGGTGGCGGTCTCAGAGACGGCTGAACTGCCGGCAGGAATTAAACAGGGCGTTATTGAGGACGGTGTGGTAAGCCTGGATTTCCGTGATGCGGATATTCAGGATGTCTTAAGGGTTCTTTCGTATAAAAGCGGTGTGAATATTGTGACCGGTCCTGAAGTGGTTGGCCTTGTCACGATCAAGTTGGTGGATGTCCCTTGGCAAAGGGCTTTGGATGTTGTTCTGCAGACGTATGGGTATGCCTATAACCGTAATCGGCAAGAGAATATTATCACTGTCACAACGATTGAAAATTTGAAAAAACGACGCGAGGATGCCACGATCCTGGCAGAACAGGAGCAGTTGGAGACAAGGACATTTTTTTTAAATTATGCCAAAGCAGCGCAGATCGTTAGCTCTATAGAAAAAATGTGTACAGAACGAGGCAGCGTGAATTTCGATGAACGCACCAATGCGTTGATTATTCAGGATAGTCCGTCGAATTTAGAGCGGATTGAAGAAGTTGTTCTTCGGTTGGATGAAACCACTCCGCAGGTATTGATCGAGGCGCGGATTGTGGAGACAACATTGACGGATGCAGAGGAGCTGGGTTTTGACTGGAATCTTCAGCTGTCAGCGAACGGACCAGCGCGAACAACAACGTTCCCGTTTTCTCCAACCGCAGAGAATAAGTATTTTACTCCAGATTTTCCGACAACGGATGCTTATTTAAAAGACATTTTTCAATACGGCACGATTGATGCGACCAATTTAGGTCTTGTTTTTGAAATGCTGAAGACCCGTTCCAACACTAATATTTTATCGAATCCGCGGATTGTAACCTTGGATAATCAGCCGGCGCGGATTGTTGTAGGGAGTCAGTACCCTATCCCGGTTTATTCGTATAATGAACAGCAGGGAAAGCTGATGGTAAGCGGGTGGGAGTATAAAGATATTGGCATTATCTTTGAGGTGACCCCCCATGTGAATAATGCGGGGTTGGTCACTCTGGATCTTAAACCAAAAGTAACGGCGATTTTAGAGACTGTTACGGTTGCGTCGACGGATTTGCCGCGGTTGAGTGTTGAAGAGGCGAGCACGAGCGTTATGGTCAAGGATGGAGAGACATTGGTTATTGCCGGGCTGGTAAAAGATCAGGTGACGGAAACCAAAAAGAAAGTGCCGTTCTTAGGGGATATTCCGTTCTTAGGAAAATTGTTCCAAAAGAATGGAAGTTCGGTCACTAAGACGGATTTGCTGATTTTTATAACGCCGCATATCATTACTCCCGAATATGAGACCAAAGTGGCGGTTTCATCTCAAGCTCAGCCGTAACGTTTGTTTTCGCTGGAAAGAAAAATTTTAAAGGCGAACCATAAAGGCCTGTCCTGCATTTAAATGCAGGACAGGTTCCGAATGATTTATGTTTGCCAAAATAAAGACATTTTTGATGAAAGAGGTGTAGTGTGGGGAAAGAAATATTAATCAGTAAAGAAAAAAATAATACGCGGGTTGCGATTATTGAGCACAACATTCTCGAGGATTTTTATATCGAAGTGGATCAGCAGCAGTCGATGCTTGGTAACGTCTATAAGGGCCGCGTGGAGTCGATCTTACCGTCGATCAATGGGGCATTTGTGAATATCGGCCTTGAGCGTAACGGGTTTTTGTATTTGACCGATGCGGATAATCCGCTGATCGCGGAGGAAATGGATGCGCCGCGCGGGATCATACAGAAGATTTTAAAGCATCGGGGTAATAAAAGAGGCGCTCCAAAAGGCAAAAGCGATTCCTCTTTAAAAGAAGGGCAGGAGCTCCTTGTTCAGGTTGTCAAAGATCCTTTCGCTCAGAAGGGGCCCCGTCTGACAACGCACATTTCGTTGGCTGGCCGTTTTGTGGTGTATATGCCGTTTGATCCGCACAATGGGATTTCGAAGAAGATCGAAAATCCGGAAGAGCGCATTCGACTTAAAGAAGTCCTGGAAGAGGTGAACTTTTCAAAGAACGGCGGTGTGATTGTTCGGACGGCTTCACTCGGGCAAACCAAGCATGAGTTGATTCGAGATGCTAAATTCTTGTATAAGGTTTGGCAGGAAATTATGAAGTTGGCAGATAAAAAGCAGGCGCCGGCGCTTATTTATAAAGATTATGACCTGGTTTCAAAAGTGGTCCGCGACTTTTTAAAGGATGATGTTGATAAAGTCGTTATTGATTCGCTGGAAGATTACAAAAGCATACGGAAGTTTGCTTTGAATTTGGTTGGGCCGCTGCAGGCCGCGAAAATTCATTGTTACCGCGGTCAGAAGACATTGTTCGAACATAAGGGAGTTTCCAAACAGCTTGCTCAGATTTATGACACCCGGGTTTATATCCGCGGAGGTGCGCATGTTGTGATTGAGCCCACCGAAGGGTTGACGGTTGTGGATGTTAATAGCGGCAAATTCAAAACAAAAGGAAGTCCGGAGGAAGCGGCTTTTATGGTCAACATGGCAGCGGCTCCGGAGATTGCGCGGCAGTTGCGTTTGCGGGATGTTGGTGGTATTATTGTCATTGATTTTATTGATATGACGCGTGAGGCGCACAAGCGTAAAGTCTTGGAGGCCTTGAAGTTTGAATTGTCAAAGGATCATGCCAAAACCGAAGTGAACAGGATTTCTTCTTTGGGTCTGGTGGAGATGACCCGTGCCCGTACCGGTAAAACGTTGGAGGCAGTTTCATTTAAAAACTGTTCATATTGCCAAGGCCGGGGCAAGGTCAGGATCTGATTTTTTAACCTGAAAGTAGAAATTTGTTGACATTTCTTAAGATTTCGCTTTAATAGAGTACTTTAATATTCTTATTTAACCGTTCGTGAAGAGGCGAATTCAGTATTTTTAGAGGAGGTTTTATTATGTATGCGATTGTTCAGTTTGGTTCAAGTCAGTATAAAGTTTCAGAGGGAGATGTGATTGAAGTTGATCGTCTTGCCGATGATGTCGGTGCAAAGTTAACAACAGATCAGGTTTTTTTCATGTCAGACGGAAAAGATGTGAAAATCGGTCAGCCGACTCTCAAAGGGGCAACTGTTGAAGCGCTCGTTGTCGATCGGACAATGGCCGATAAAGTGGTTGCTTTTAAGTATCGAGCTCGTAAAGCGTTCGCCTGGAAACGCGGTCATCGCGCAAAGCTAACCGCATTAAAAATTACCAAGATTTCTGTCTAAGAATGATTTAGGTGGATATCCAATGCGTGGCTGAACATGGCATTTATTGATGAAGCAAGGATTTTTATAACGGCCGGTGATGGCGGTAAGGGCTGTGAGAGCTTTTATCGTAATAAACATTTTCGCTTTCCGCGTCCCAACGGGGGGGATGGGGGCAAAGGGGGCGACGTGATATTTGTGGCAGATCCGCGCATCCAGACACTTCTAGATTTCAAATTCAAACAACATTATAAGGCGCAGCGTGGGGGGCACGGCGGCAGCAAAGGCAAGACTGGCCATCGGGGCGAGGATTGCGTGTTGCGAGTTCCTGTTGGAACCATTTTGAGCGATGAAGAGACCGGTCTGATTTTCCGTGATTTTACGGAAGCCGATGAGCGGGTTCTCGTGGCTAAAGGCGGTGCCGGAGGCCGGGGAAACCAGAACAATCGCACGGCGAGTCTTTTTAGAACAGGAGAAGCGAAGACCGTCCACATGCAGCTTAAGCTGATCGCTGATGTCGGGCTGATCGGTTGCCCGAATGCGGGCAAATCGACATTTATTAATCAGGTCTCTAAGGTGCATTCGAAGATTGCCAGTTATCCATTCACAACAAAGCAGCCGATTTTGGGAGTTGTGGAGAAAGAGGATGTTCAGTTTGTCATTGCCGATTTGCCGGGTCTGATTGAAGGCGCTCATAGCGGTCGTGGGCTTGGGGATCGTTTTTTGAAGCATGCGGAACGGACAAAGATTCTTGTCCATCTGATCGATATGGCTTCAACCGAAGAAAGGGATCCGTTGGAGGATTTTGTGACGATCAGCGAGGAGCTTAAATCTTATAGTGAGCTTTTGACCGTCAAAGAACGTATTGTTGTGGCCAATAAAATGGACCTCCCAGAGGCGGCAGAAAATTTGAGGCGGTTTCAGGACCGTTTTAATTTTAAGGTGTTTGAAGTTTCTTCGCTGACCGGGGAAGGGACTGAGGCGGTTGTGGAAGAAATCCGGCGTATTCTAAAACCACTAAAGACAGGATAGATCATGTCGCAGAGGTTTCCTAAAGCAATTAAACGGGTTGTTGTCAAAGTGGGTTCCGGTGTTATTGCCAATTACAGGCTTAAGCCGCGGACGGCTCGGTTACAGTCTTTGGTTCAGCAAATGGCGCTTGCCCGTCAAGAGGGCATTGAGGTGATTTTTGTCAGTTCCGGTGCCATTGTTTTGGGGATGGGTGAACTGGGCATTAAGACACGTCCGACGGAGTTATCTGATCTTCAGGCGTTGGCCGCTATCGGGCAGGCGGTTTTGATGGATACATACAGCGAGCTTTTCCGTAAGGCGAAGTCTAAATGCGCGCAGGTTCTTTTGACCTGGGAAGATTTTGATGACCGCAAACGCTACAACAATGCCCGTAAAACAATGGGGTCCTTGTTGGATTTCGGCGTGGTTCCGGTGATCAATGAGAATGATACGATTTCAACGGAGGAGATCAAATTCGGCGATAATGACAAACTGTCGGCGCTGGTTGCCAGTCTAGTCGGGGCCGACCTGCTGTTGATCCTGTCTGATGTGGAAGGGCTCTACCATTTTGAGAACGGCAAGAAAACGGTGTTTGCAGAAGTTCCGGATATTACAGAAGAGATTGAAGCCTTGGCTTTTGGGACGCAGAAAAAGCAAATTTCTAAAGGGGGAATGGCGGCTAAACTTCAGGCTGTGAAAATTGCCTTGCAGTCCAAGATCCCCTGCGTGATCGCCCATGGGGAAACCAAGGATGTTTTGACACGGGTGTTGAACGGAGAGCAGATCGGCACATTCTTTTTAGAGAAGGAAGAGAAGCTGGTGTCCAAAAAACACTGGATCTCATTTGGCGCACGTCCCAAGGGTGTGCTTGTGGTGGATGCGGGCGCTGAGAAGGCGATTTTGGAAGGCGGAAAGAGTTTGCTTTTGCCGGGCATTGTATCCTGGGAAGGTCATTTCAAGGCGGAGGATGTGGTGATTGTCTGTAATGCCGCACGGCAGGAAATTGCCCGCGGTATCGTGGGATATTCTGTCGGAGACCTCCATAAGACTGTTGATAAAAAGGGAAAACGGGAGGTCGTTCACCGTGATGACCTGGTTCTTTGCAAGCGATAGGAACACATCATGGACGCGTTGATCTGTATTCGGGAATTTTTGAACAGGCATGAGGCAGAAATGGCGGTGGGGATTTTAAACAGCGGCGGTATTGAAGCCCTGGTTCAGGCAGATGATTGCGGCAGTATGCGGCCGAATCTGGCGTTTACGCAAGGCGTAAAGCTGTTGGTCAAAGCATCCGTGCTTGAGCAGGAAAAAGAAATTTTAAGCGGTCGAATAGATTAAATGTTTTGGAGTCAATCATGAAAAAGCACATTTCCATTCTTCAAATGGCTCAGGAGGCAAAGCTGGCGTCTCGTCAATTGGCGCTAGCCTCGACGGCTGAAAAAAATCGAGCGTTGAGCGCAATGGCCAAGATGATCCTGGCGCAGAAAGATTTTTTGATCCGTGAAAATCAGAAGGATGTTTTAGCCGGAGAAGAGGCCGGGATGTCCAAAGCGTTGATCGACCGTTTGCTGCTCAATGAAAAGCGGATCCAATCCATGGCGGAATGTCTTTTGGATACGGCAAAATTGAAAGATCCGATCGATGAGGTGATGGAAACCTTTACCCGTCCTAACGGGTTGGTGATCAGTAAAGTCCGTACTCCTTTCGGGGTCATCGGGATCATTTATGAATCCCGCCCGAATGTAACCAGCGACTGTGTCGGGTTGTGTTTAAAATCCGGCAACGTTTGCATTCTGAAGGGCGGAAAAGAAGCGGCGTATTCGAATAAGGCCATTTTTTCTTTATTGCGTAAGGCTCTTGAGCAGACCCGGATTTCAACGGATGCGATTCAGCTCATTGAATCGACGGACCGTGATTCTCTCCAGGAACTTCTGCGGCTGAACGCTTATGTGGATTTGATCGTTCCCAGAGGCGGCGAGAGCTTGATCCGGTTTGTTTCAGAGAACTCGACGATTCCGGTCATCAAGCATTATAAGGGAGTTTGTCATACCTATGTCAGTGAATATGCGGATTTGAATCAGGCGCAGAAGATCTGTTTTAACGCGAAGGTCCAGCGTCCCGGAGTCTGCAATGCGATGGAGACCATGCTGGTGCATCGCGATGCGGCGGTGCGTTTTTTGCCGGGCATGATTTATGATCTTAAAGAAGCCGGCGTTGAGATCCGCGGATGTGCCGTGACCCGGAAAATCGCCAAGAAGGGTGTTAAGGTGGCACAAAAAAGCGATTGGTCAGAGGAGTATCTGGATCTGATTTTGGCGGTGAAAGTTGTGGATTCGCTTCAAGAGGCCATAGAGCATATCAATACTTATGGTTCCGGGCATTCGGACGCGATTGTGAGCGACAACCGCAAAGAGGTGGCTCAGTTCTTTAAGGCGGTGGACTCAGCCTGCGTGTATGCCAACGCCTCGACCCGGTTTACCGACGGCTATGAGTTTGGGTTTGGCGCTGAGATCGGAATCAGTACCGACAAGCTTCATGCTCGCGGCCCTATGGGCTTGAGGGAGCTGACAACTTACAAATATACGATTCAGGGAAAAGGGCAAATTCGACAGTAAGGATTCTGTATGAAGCGCATTGGTATTTTGGGGGGCACATTTAATCCGCTGCATATTGGCCACTTGGCGATTGCGGAGGTGGCTCAGGAACAGATGAATTTGGATCGGGTTATTTTTGTGCCGTCTTATCTTCCTCCGCATAAACGTATCGCGAATTTAGCACCGGCCGAAGACCGTTTGGAAATCGTCCGGCTGAGCATTAAGAGGAATTCCAAGTTTGAAGTTTCTGATTTTGAAGTTCAAAAGGGCGGCAAATCGTATACGATTGAGACCGTGCGTCATTTTCAGGCGAAGTTTTCGGACGCAAAGCTTTTTTTTATTGTGGGAGGAGACAGCGCTGCGGCGCTGCACACCTGGAAAAGTATCGATGAGATTTTAGAGATTGTTTCTTTTGTTGTTGTGAATCGTCCGCGGCATGATGAGTGCGTGGCGAGCATTCCGCATCATTCGGTTGTTTTGCCGGGTATCGATATTTCATCTTCTTATGTCCGGCGCAGGCTTCTTCAGGGGAAATCGATAAAATATCTTGTTCCGGATGAAGTCTTTCGATATATTGAACAGCATAAATTATATTTTAAGGATTAAACCAGTTATCCTAAGGGGTTGATTATGACACAGCAGGTCATTAAATTTGGAACAGACGGCTGGAGAGCCGTGATCGCAGACACGTTCACGTTTGAAAATCTTCGGATTCTGGCTCAGGCCACTGCGGATTGGGTCAATAAGGATCTAAAGGCTATTGATGGACGCAAATGTGTGGCCCTGGGGTTTGATGCGAGGTTCATGTCCAAGGAGTTTGCGGACCTTGTAGCGGAAGTTCTGGCGGCCAATAAAATCAAAGTGCTGCTTTCGGATGATCTGATCCCCACGCCGGCTCTGTCATTCGGAGTTCCGCGCAACAAATGTGTCTGCGGACTCATGATCACAGCGAGCCACAATCCCTATCAGTTCAACGGCTATAAGATTAAAACAGCTGAGGGAGGTGGCGCCGGCCGAGACATAACCGAAAAGGTCGAGAGTTATCTGAATCAGAGCGAAGTCAAAAGTATGCCGCTCAAGAACGCGATTGAACAGGGTTTGGTTGAAATGCATAATTATAAACCGGCCTACATTAAGTTTATGCGCGGTTATATTGATCTGAAGAAAATTAAAAGTTCCCGTTTTAAGGTCATCATGGATGCCATGCACGGCAGCGGCAACAGCCTGATCAAGCAGGTTTTGAAAGGGACAGAGGTCCGTTTGTCTTTGATGCGGGAAGATGTGAATCCATATTTTGACGGGAAAAAACCGGAACCGGTGATTCAATTTTTGAGCGGAATTATTGAGCGGGTTAAAAAGGAAAAATTTGACCTGGGCCTTGTTCTTGACGGGGACGCGGACCGTATCGCGGCCGTCGCTAAGGGAGGGGATTTTATTCATCCGCAGCAGATTTTAGGGCTTTTGATCCTCCATTTGGTGCGCAACCGCGGCCGAAAAGGCGGGGTTGTGAAGACCATTTGCGGGACCACCATGATCGATAATATTGCTAAAAAACTCGGGTTAAAGTTATATGAAACCCCCGTCGGTTTTAAATATATTTCCGACCTGATGGTCAATGAGCGCATTGTTGCTGGTGGCGAAGAAGCCGGGGGCATGGGCTTGCAGGATTACATTCCTGAACGAGACGGAACGCTGGCCGGTCTTCTTCTTTTAGAGATGATGGTTTATCAAAAGAAAGATATGAAGCGCATTGTGGCAGAGATGGAAAAGGAGTTCGGTAAATATTATTATCGGGTTTACAATCTTACTCTGGCAAAAGGGCAGAGTATGCCGGACCTGGCAGCCTTTGCTAAGATCGAAACAGTGCTGGGTAAGAAGGTCGTGTCGGTCAAAGATTTCGATGGGGTGAAGCTTTCCTGTGATGACGGAAGCTGGGTGATGCTCAGGCCGTCGGGAACCGAGCCATTGGTGCGTATTTATGGTGAGGCCACAACTAAAACCCGTCTTGATAAGTTGATCAAATTTGGGGAAGATTATTTAAACAAATAACCAGTTTATTTCGGGCAGGCCCATCTCAGGGTCTGCCCTTTTTCATTATGATCTATTTCATTACATACTGGATGGCGAATTTATTTTTGCGTTTAACATTGCGTTTTAGGGTGTTCGGACAGGAGAATATTCCGAAACGCGGTGCGTTTATTTTTGCGGGAAATCATGTTAGCAATTTAGACCCGGTTATTATGGGGTCGGTGTGTACGCGCAAGGCCAGTTTTTTTGCGAAGGAAGAACTTTTCCAAAATAAAATTTTAGGCTGGTGGCTCAAGGGATGCTGGGCTTTTCCGGTTCGTCGCGGAAAGGGAGATCGTGCGGCTTTAAAGCAGGCTCTTCATCTTTTGCGAAGTGGCCGTCCGCTTATTTTTTTTCCGCAGGGAACCCGTGTACGTCCGGGAGAGGAGGATCATGTTTTTCCGGGAGCTGGTTTTTTAGTGTCGAAGACCAAGGTCCCGGTGGTACCAGTCTATATTTCCGGCAGTGATCAGGCCTTGCTGCCTGGCACAAAGAAAATAAGGCGTTTTCCAGTGAATGTCTATATCGGTGAGCCGATTTTTTTTGAGGAAGGCCCAGCCTATGAATACACGTCTCAGGCTATTATGGATGCGATTTATGAATTGGCCCCTTAATAAGACTTAATAATTTCATTTGACAAATTTCCGGAATTTGCGATAATAGCTCCACTTTACGTGAAAATTTATTTTTATGTAAAGAATTTCTAGAAAAAGAGAGGTTTTTTAAAATGAGTGAAGTTCAAACAGAGATGGAAGCGTTGTATGCCAGCACCTTGAAAGATATCAGGGAAGGCGAAATTGTTAAGGGGAAAGTGGTTGCCTTAACAAAGAAGGAGGCGGTTGTCGACATCGGCTTTAAATCCGAGGGGTTTGTTCCAGCCGAGGAGTTCCGCAATCCTGAAGAATTGCAGTTGGGAAGAGAAATTGAGGTTCTGATTGAATCTGTTGAAGATGAAGACGGTCGTTTGATCCTTTCTAAGGCCAAGGCTGAAAAGGTCCAGGGCTGGCAAAGGGTTATGACGGATGTCGAAGAAAATGATGTGGTGGATGGCCGGGTTGTCAAAGTGGTCAAAGGCGGATATATGGTTGATGTGGATGGCGTGGAAGGGTTTTTGCCTATGTCCTTATCTGCCTTTAAAGGGTTTACGCCTGATCAGATTATGGCCAGCCGCTATCAGTTCCAGGTGGCGAAAATTAATAAGCAGCGTCGGAATTTAATTCTTAGCCGGCGCGATATTTACCAAAAAGAGCGTGAAGTTGTCCGTGAAAAATTGTGGTCTCAACTTGAAAAGGGGCAAACTCGTGAGGGAACTGTCAAGGGGATCACGGATTTCGGGGCCTTTATTGATCTTGGCGGTGTTGATGGGTTGCTTCATATCACGGATATGAGCTGGTCGCGTATCAATCATCCTTCAGAGATGGTTTCGATCGGTGATAAAATTAAGGTCCAAATTCTTTCCTACGACAAAGACGGCTCAAAAGTCTCTTTGGGTTTGAAGCAGATTTCTTCTAACCCTTGGGATGATATTTACGAGAAGTATCCTGCCGGAGCACAAGTTAAGGGTAAGATTGTCAATATAATGCCGTATGGTGTCTTTATTGAAATTGAAAAGGGCATCGAGGGCCTTCTTCATTCTTCCGAGATTTCTTGGCAGAAGAAGATGGTAAATCCTCAAGAAATGTTTCATTTGAGCGATGAGGTTGAAGTCCAGATTATTAATGTGGATAAAGATCAGAAACGCATTTCTTTGAGTATGAAGCAGTTAGAGCGAAATCCCTGGTTGGATTCCGAAAAAGAGCTTCCTGTCAATTCGCGCGTCAAAGGTGTTGTACGAGGATTTACAGATTATGGCGCATTTGTTGAGCTCGATTCGGGACTGGAAGGGATGATTCATGTTTCTGACATGTCTTGGACAAAAAAGATAAATCATCCACAAGATGTTTTGCAAAAAGGCCAGGACGTTGAAGTTGTTGTTTTGGGCGTTGATCCTGAAAACCGAAAAATCACTTTGGGATTGAAGCAGCTGAATGAAAATCCATGGCCAAAAATTGCCGAAGATTATCCTGTCGGTAAGGTTGTGGATGCTGAAGTTGTTTTAAATTCAAACTTTGGGGTCTTTGTGAAGTTGGCTGATGATATCGAAGCCCTTGTCTATTCTTCGGAGATTGATAAAGAACAGGCAGCGGCTTTAAAGCCGGGAGACCAAATTAAAGTTAAAGTGATCAAGGTTGATGTTGAACAGATGAAGATCGGCGTCAGTACACGTCTAGACTAATTTCTGCACTGATCATTCTGGCTTTCCAAAAATAAAATGAAGTTGTGTCATCATGAGGGGGCGCAGGAAAAATGCGCCCCCTGTGGTGATTCTTTTAAGAAAAAATGGATAAAGCGCTAGAGACAATTATCCGTGGCACGACGGAGATCATCAGTTTAGACGGCCTGAAAGCGAAGCTTCGCGAGGGACGGGCATTGCGTATTAAAGCGGGTTTTGATCCGACGGCGCCTGATATTCATTTGGGTCATGCGGTTTTGCTGAGAAAGTTACGGCAGTTTCAGGATTTGGGCCATGAGGTCTATTTTTTGATCGGGGATTTTACGGCTCAGGTTGGGGACCCGACAGGAAAAGATCAGCTTCGGCCGAAGATGACGCTTCAGGAAATCGCCGAGAACGCGAAGACATATAAGAAACAAGTATTTAAGATCCTGGATCCGGAAAAGACGAAAGTTGTTTTTAACAGCAAGTGGCTTGCTAAGCTTACGGCTCAGGACATTTTAGAATTGACCGCTCAGTCAACGGTTGCTCAAATGTTGGCGCGGGCTGATTTTAAGAAACGCTATGAAGATCAAAAGGAAATCAGTCTACTGGAATTTGTTTACCCCCTTCTGCAGGGATACGATTCGGTTTATTTGAAGGCAGATATCGAGTTGGGAGGGGCTGATCAGAAATTTAATTTGCTTATGGGCCGTCAATTGCAGGAGGCCATGGGGCAGTCCCCGCAGGTTGTGCTTATGACGCCGCTGTTAGAAGGGTTGGATGGCGTCAAGAAAATGAGTAAATCATTAGGAAATTATATTGGAATTCATGAGGATCCGGCTGAAATTTTTGGTAAAGTGATGTCCATCAGTGATGAGCTGATGATCCGATATTATGAGGTTTTGACTGAGGTTGATTTAAGTGAGGTGCGATCCCTTCACCCGAAAGAAGCCAAGTTGCGTTTAGCGCAGAATATTGTGGGTCAGTTTTATTCTTTGCAACAGGCTGAAGAGGCGCGGGTGGAATTTGATCGGGTATTCAGTCAGCATCAGATCCCGCAAGATATTGAAGAGCATAAGGTTAAACAGGGAATGCCGCTGATTGAAGTTTTGGTGAGGTCTGGACTGGTTGGTTCTAAGAATGAAGTTCGTCGTTTGATCAAACAGGGGGCGGTAACCTTTGAGGGGGAACGCATTGAGCAGGAAGATTGGCCGGTAGAAGCAGGGACGCTTAAGGTCGGCAAGCGCCGATTCTTAAAGATGGTTCTCTGATTTTTTCTTAAGGCTCTAACTATATGTGTTTCAAGTTTATAAATAGATTTAGTTATAAATAAAATCTTGACAAAAAAAAGGTGACCGACTATACTATTGGTTCATTTGTCCTGCCCCTGTAGCTCAGCCGGTAGAGCACGTCCTTGGTAAGGACGAGGTCACCGGTTCAATCCCGGTCGGGGGCTTAAGAAAGAACAGCAACAATGCGCGAAAATATACAATTTGAATGTACAGAATGTCGACGGATTAATTATAACAGTACGAAGGATAAGAAGAAAAAGCCTGAGCGTATTGAACTTAAGAAATACTGTCGGTTTTGTCGTAAACATACACCTCATCGTGAGATGAAAAAGTAGCAGGCAGTAGGACGAGATCGGAAGAGAGCTTTAACCAAAAATCGAGTTTAGGCCAGTAGCTCCAATTGGTAGAGCAACGGTCTCCAAAACCGTGGGTTGTAGGTTCGAATCCTACCTGGCCTGTTGTTTATATTTTAGAGGAGTGAGATGATTTCTCGAGTAGTTAAATTTTTCAATGAAGTTGTGGCAGAACTTAAGAAGGTGTCTTGGACAACGAGGCATGAATTATTGCACTCAGCCTGGATTGTGATTGTCAGCAGTGTATTCTTAGGGGTTTTTATTGCCATAACCGATCTTGTTCTTTCAAAAGGGATCTCGTTTCTTATTCGGTAAATATTATGATGAAATGGTACGTAGTTCACACACAGACCGGGGCGGAAGAAAAGGCTAAAGCAGGTCTTGAAAACCGTATGGCAACCACCGACCTCAAGCAGTATGTTGCGGAGATCATTGTTCCGACTGAACAGGTGTCTGAGGTTCGGGGGGGGAAAAAAAGAATTGCCGCACGCAAGTTTTTTCCTGGCTATATATTAGTGAAGATGGAAATGACCAAGGACAGCTGGTATTTGGTCAAGAGCACGCCTGGCATTACTGGGTTTATTGGCCCGGGTCGACGTCCTACTCCGATTTCCGATGCAGAGGTGAATTCAATCATCAAACGCACAGAAGATACCGAAACGAAGCCAAGTCCAAAGATCGTTTTTGAGTCCGGCGAGGCTGTCCGTATTGCCGAGGGGCCGTTTGCTAATTTCAACGGTCAGGTGACAGAAGTTTTTCCAGATAGAGGTAAATTAAAGGTCAGCGTTCCGATTTTCGGGCGTTCGACTTTGGTGGAATTGGAATATTGGCAAGTGGAGAAAATTTAAAATGGCAAAAGAAGTTAGCGCACAAATCAAATTATATGTTCCGGCAGGTCAGGCCAACCCTGCTCCGCCAGTTGGTCCTGCTTTGGGTCAGCACGGCGTTAACATTATGGGTTTTTGTAAGGCATTTAATGAGCAGACCAAAGGTCGCGAGGGAACGATTTTACCAGCGATCATTACAGTTTATAAGGATAAATCATTTGATTTCATTATTAAGACGCCGCCAAGTTCAGTTTTAATCAAAAAAGCGGCGAATTTAGCGAAAGCCTCCGGGCTGGCAGGTAAGGAAACAATTGCCAAACTGACGCAGGCACAAGTTCGTGAGATCGCTAAAACCAAGATGGAAGATTTAAATACAGTCGATTTAGAGCAAGCTGTCAAAATTATTGGGGGAACGGCCAGAAGTATGGGCATTGAGGTGGTGGACTAATATGGCATATCTAAGCAAACGCAAAAAAAGCATTTCCGAGGTTTCAAAGCAGGGCACGCTCTATTCTTTAGAGGAGGCGGTTGCCAATATCGAGAAATTTCCTAAAGTTAAATTTGATGAAACGGTTGAACTTCATTTGAATCTCAATATCAATGTTAAAGCGTCTGATCAAATGGTTCGCGGTACGGTTGTGCTGCCTCACGGAACCGGGAAAAAGATTCGAATTGCAGTCATCTGTAAGGGGGAGCAAGCCCAAAAGGCCGAGGATGCAGGCGCTAATTATGTTGGCGGCTCAGAGCTCATTGAAAAGATTGCTAAGGGGTTTATGGATTTTGATTGTTTGATCGCGACTCCTGATATGATGCGCGATTTGAGTAAATTAGGCAAGGTCTTGGGTCCTCGGGGCCTGATGCCAAGCCCTAAGGCTGGAACCGTCTCAGCCGATGTTGAGCGGGTCATAAAAGAAGTGCGGGCAGGTCGGGTTGAGTTTAAAACTGATAAACAGAGCGGGATTCATGTCGGGATTGGAAAGAGGTCATTCGCTAAAGAACAGCTTTTGGAGAACGCGAAGTACTTCTTAGAAGCCGTAAACAATGCCAAGCCGGCATCGGTTAAAGGAAACCTTATTAAGACGTGTTCGATCTCAACGACGATGGGCGCGGGATTGAATATCAACGTCTCATAAACATGCGTGAAGGCTAGTCTTCACCAACACAGGGTTTAAAGAATGGAACGAGTCGGTCAAATTTTTCGAAAAGGTCTTTATAAAAATATTAAAGCTGGGATCTCTGAGAATAGCGGAACATTCTTGGTGACTTACACTGCTTTATCCTCTCGGCAGATGGATGATTTTCGCAAGAATATGAAGCGGCTTGGCGCTGAGGTTTTTGTTTCTAAAAACCGCATTGCTCGGTTAGCTTTAAAAGAATTATCATTTGATGGGTTGGCGGATCTGTTGTCCGGTCAAACAGCTTTTGCCTGGTCCAATGAAGATGCGGTTGCTATTTCCAAGGCGTTAGTTGGTTTTGCCAAGGATTGGGAGGGCTTTCAGGTAAAGGGTGGGCTGCTGGACGGATTAGTTTTAAGTCGGGTGGATGTTCAGAGATTGGCAGATCTCCCGCCAAAAGAAGTTTTACAGGCGCAATTATTAGCAACTATTATAGCTCCGTTGACTCGATTGGCCGGAGCATTAAATGCAAAATCGCGAGAATTATTGTCTATTTTGAAGCAATATAGCGAAAAAAAGGGAGGTAGTTAAGATGTCTGAAGCGACCAATACGGTAGAAGAAAAGAAAATCGTTCTTTCTGAAAAACTCGAGAAGATTGCTCAGGAGATTGAAAAATTAACAGCTCTTGAGTTGGCCGATTTAGTGAAGGGTCTCGAGGATCGGTTGGGTATTCAAGCGGCTGCTCCTATGGCAGCGGGTATGATGATGGCGGCTCCAGCGGGTGCTGCTCCTGCGGCTGAAGAAAAGACGGCTTTTGATGTCGTTTTGACAGATGTGGGTGCTCAGAAGATCGCTGTCATTAAGGAAGTACGCGCGGTTACCAACTTAGGTTTGAAAGAAGCTAAAGAACTTGTTGAATCTGCTCCGAAGCCTATCAAAGAAGGCGCAACTAGGGAAGAAGCTGAAGAGTTGAAGAAGAAGCTCGAGGCAGCAGGCGCTAAAGTCGAGATCAAATAAAATCAGTGTTCCAGGAATGTGATGTTGGGCGGAGCAGGAAGTGTGTCTGTTCAACATCACATTATTGTATTTGTGGGAAAAATTAAAACGTCTTCGTACTTGGACGGCAACCCAAAAACCAAAGATCTGGCACATGAATATATTAAATATCAGAAATTTTGGTAAGATCAAAGATCATTTTGAATTGCCTAATTTGTTGGACATTCAGACGGTGGCTTTTGTTGATTTTTTGCAAGAGAATGTTGAGCCGGATGAGCGTGAGGATAAGGGATTGGAAGAGGTTTTCCGTGAGGTCTTTCCATTGGAGAGTTATGATGGACAGATCAAGCTGGAATACCTCAATTATACTTTAGGCAAGGCCAAGTATGAATATATTGAGTGTCAGCGCCGCAGTATGACCTATTGTGTTCCGCTGAAAGTCAAACTCCGTCTGATCACTCCCATTGATATTAAAGAGCAGGAAGTTTATTTTGGGGATATTCCTTTGATGACCGATACGGGAACGTTCATCATCAATGGGGATGAACGTGTGGTTGTTTCACAGATTCAGCGTCCGCCGGGGGTTTCTTTTGAGGAGGAAATTCATCCGACAGGGCGCAGCGTCTATCATGGGCGTATTATTCCATCCCGCGGCGCATGGTTTGAAATCAAATATGATCTCAATGACATTTTCTTAGCTTATATTGACCGGCGCAGAAATTTTCCGGCAACGCAGATCCTTCGGATTATGGGGCTTGCTGGGGAAGATACGATGACTCAGATCTTGGGGGAAGCGGCTTTTAAGAAGCTTGCTCCAACCTTGGAGAAGGACCATACCACTTCTAAAGAGGAAGCGCTTCTTGATTTTTATCGGAAGATGCGTCCGACAGAGCCGGCAACGGTCGAAGTTGCGGAGGCATTATTTTTCCGGCTCTTTTTTGATCCGAAACGTTATGATCTGAGTAAGGTCGGACGTCATATCATCAATCGAAAACTTGGAACAACGGTTCCTTTAGAGAATCGGGTTCTGGATATTCATACAGTTGTTGAGGTCCTTCGTTATCTGATGGGCTTACGGGAAAATGTCGGCGAAACGGATGACATTGACCATTTGGGGAATCGACGTATTAAAACCGTCGGAGAACTTATTCAGAATCAGGTGCGTATCGGATTGGCCCGTTTAGAGCGTTCGATTAAGGAACGGCTTGTTGTCATGAGTTCATTTGACAATCTTACTGCGCATCATTTGATCAATTCCCGTCTTTTTTCCAATCAAATTCACGACTTTTTTGCTCGCAGTCAGCTATCTCAATTTATGGATCAAGTCAATCCGCTTTCAGAGATGACTCATAAGAGACGTCTGAGCGCTCTGGGTCCTGGCGGTTTATCCCGTGAGAGGGCCGGGTTTGAGGTGCGTGACGTGCATCCGACGCATTACGGTCGTGTCTGTCCGATTGAAACGCCGGAAGGTCCGAATATTGGTTTGATTGCTTCTTTGACGACATGCGCCCGGGTCAATGAACTGGGCTTTATTGAGACGCCTTATTATAAAGTGGATGACGAACGAGTGACAGAATCGGTTGAATTTTTGACCGCTGATGTTGATCAGGATAAATTTATTGCGCAGGCTAACGCTCCGACGGATGAAAAGGGAAGATTTGTAAATGATGAAGTGGTTTGCCGTTACCGTACGGATTTCCCGCGTGTCAGCCCGGGAAAAGTGGACTATAAAGATGTTTCGACCAAGCAGTTAGTTTCGGTGGCGACTTCTTTGATCCCGTTTTTGGAGCATGATGACGCCAACCGAGCTTTGATGGGATCGAACATGCAGCGTCAGGCAGTACCGTTGATGTGCCCGCAAGTTCCTCTTGTCGGGACGGGGATGGAAGAGAAAGTGGCACGTGATTCTGGGGTTGTTGTAATCGCAAAGGCGGATGGCACGGTTTCCAAGGTCGATGGAAGTGAAATTACCGTTGGAAACGATGTTTATCCGTTGAGGAATTTTCAGCGTTCTAACGCCAATACCTGTGTGCTTCAAAAGGCGATCGTCAAACTCGGCGAGAAGGTGAAAAAGGGTCAGATCATTGCAGACGGATTTGCAACGGATCGGGGCCGTTTGTCATTGGGCCGCAATGCCCTGGTCGCCTTTATGCCTTGGAGAGGTTATAACTTTGAAGATGCTATTTTGATTAACCAGCGTTTAGTCCGTGAGGATGCGTTTACCTCAATTCATATTGAGCGTTTTGAGGTTGAGGCTCGCGAGACACGCCTGGGAAATGAAGAGATTACACGTGATATTCCTAATGTCGGCGAGGAAGCGTTGAAGGAGCTTAATGCCGAGGGGATTGTCCGTATTGGAGCAGAGGTTAAGCCCGGCGATATCCTTGTCGGAAAAGTGACTCCTAAAAGTGAAAAAGAGCTTTCTCCGGAAGAGCGATTGTTGCGAGCGATTTTCGGTGAGAAAGCCGCAGATATTCGTGATACCTCATTTGTGCTTCCTCCCGGGGTTGAGGGGGTCGTCATTCAGGCAGAGGTGTTTCAGCGTACTGAACGAGGACGCAAATCAAAAGTTGAGAAAGCTAAGACCATCGAGGCGGTCAATAAGGTCAAGGAATATTATCAGCAGGAACGACTTCTTATTGAGGAAGAGCGCGACAAGAAATTGAGTGCGTCTTTAGGCGTTAAGATTTCAAAATTGAATCTTGTGGATTTGCGCAAGCTTCCTGAAGATTCTGATGCGAATGAAATTGTCCTTTTTTATGAAGATAAATTGGAAGAATTAGCTCATGAGGAAGAACAGGAAGTTGAGCGCGTGAAACGCGGAGATGAGCTTCCGGCCGGTGTCTTGAAGCGGGTCGTTGTTTATGTGGCGACGAAACGCAAGCTTCAAGAAGGGGACAAGATGGCTGGGCGTCATGGGAACAAAGGTGTCATCTCTAGAATTTTACCGGAAGAAGATATGCCGTTTTTGCAGGATGGCACACCCGTTGATGTTGTTTTAAATCCTTTGGGTGTTCCTTCTCGTATGAATGTGGGTCAGCTTTTAGAGACCCATCTTGGTTGGGCGGCTAAAGTCCTCGGATTTCATGCAGAGACGCCGGTTTTTGATGGGGCGACGGAAGCAGAAATTTTTGCTCTTATTAAAGATGCGGGGCTTCCAGAGGGCGGAAAGACGACGGTTTGTGATGGATTTACGGGTGAACCTTTTGATCAAAAAATAACGGTGGGTTATATCTATTTGATGAAGCTGAACCATCTTGTTGATGAAAAGATTCATGCCCGTTCAATCGGTCCGTATTCACTGGTTACACAGCAACCGTTGGGGGGCAAGGCGCATTTTGGAGGTCAGCGCTTTGGAGAAATGGAAGTTTGGGCCCTGGAGGCGTATGGGGCAGCATATACATTGCAGGAAATGTTGACAGTCAAAAGCGACGATGTTCAGGGTCGTAGTCAGATTTATGAAGCGATCGTCAAGGGTGAGCAGCGTTTGGTGACGGGCATTCCTGAGTCATTTAATGTTTTAGTGAAAGAACTCCAAGGTTTGTGTTTGGATATCAAATTGGAGCAAGAGAATGCTGTTGTTGCTGAGGATAAGGCAAAGAAGAAATCATAACAGCAGTCTGATCAGAGCATAATGATCCTATTAAGGAGAATTTTATAATGGCCAAAAAACAAGATATCATAAATCAAGATCGAATTTCGATCAAGATTGCATCGCCGGAAACGATTCGTTCATGGTCGCAAGGGATGGTGAAGAAGGCCGAGACTTTGAACTATCGAACTCTGAAACCGGAAAAGGATGGCTTGTTTTGTGAGCGTATTTTTGGCCCGGTTCGGGATTGGGAATGCAACTGCGGTAAATATAAGGGAATTAAATTCCGCGGAATCACCTGCGATCGCTGCGGTGTGACGGTCACCAGGTCCTCTGTCCGCCGTGAGCGGATGGGGCATATTGAGTTGGCCTGTCCGGTGACGCACATTTGGTTTTATAAGGCAGTCCCCAGCCGTTTGTCTGCTTTGCTGCAAGTTTCTCTCCGAAATTTGGAAAAACTTATTTATTACGAAGAATATGTTGTGCTGGACCCAGGCGATGCTCCTCTTAAATACAAGCAATTTTTAAGCGAAGATCAATATCAGGAAGCGGTGGTTAAGTATGGCGGGGCGTTTAAGGCAAAGATCGGTGCGGAAGCCGTTAAAGATTTGCTTAAGGGGATTGAGCTGGACAAGCTGAGTAAGGAACTGCGTAAGGATCTTGCCGGCCTGAGTTCAATTAGCGCCAATGCCAAAAAAATGGCGAAAAGCCTAAAAATTATTGAAGATTTTAAGGTTTCAGGGAATAAGGCCGAATGGATGGTTTTGGATGTTCTGCCGGTTATTCCACCTGATTTGCGTCCTTTGGTTCCTTTGGAAGGCGGACGTTTTGCCACGTCTGATTTGAATGATCTTTATCGACGAGTCATCAATCGAAATAACCGCTTAAAGAAGCTCATGGACCTGAATGCGCCGGAAATTATTATCCGGAACGAAAAGCGCATGTTGCAGGAATCCGTGGATGCGCTTTTGGATAACGGTCGCCATGGGCGTCCGGTTTTAGGTTCAGGAAACCGTCCTTTGAAGTCGCTTTCTGATATGTTAAAGGGGAAACAGGGACGTTTCCGTATGAACTTGCTCGGTAAGCGGGTCGATTATTCCGGGCGGTCGGTTATTGTCGTTGGTCCGATGTTGAAGCTTTATGAATGCGGACTTCCTAAAAAGATGGCGCTTGAGCTTTTCGAGCCGTTCATTATCCGCAAGCTTCGTGAAAAAGGTTATGTCCACACCATTAAGGGCGCTAAACGAATGGTTGAGCGCGCCAAGGTGGAGGTTTGGGATATTTTAGATGAGGTGATCAAAGATCATCCGATTCTTTTGAACCGTGCTCCGACGCTGCATAGATTGAGTGTGCAGGCATTTCAGCCGGTGCTGGTGGAGGGAAAAGCCATCAAGCTTCATCCTTTGGTTTGCGCGGCTTTTAACGCGGATTTCGACGGAGATCAGATGGCTGTTCATGTGCCTTTGTCTTTGGAGGCGCAGATCGAGTGCCGTCTGCAGATGCTTTCGGTGAACAATCTGTTTTCGCCGGCTGATGGGCGTCCGATTATGTCTCCCACGCAAGACATGGTTTTGGGGCTTTATTATATGACCAAAGACAATGGCCTGGAGCCCAAAGGAATATTTGCGAGTGCCGAGGAAGTTATTGTTGCTTACAATGATAAGGTGATCGGTCTTCATCAGGGCATCCGCTTGCGTTTAAACAGACGGGTGTGGGGAGAGGAAAAGCCTTCTTTGATCATATCGCAGGAAAAGGCTCTTTTGGGGGAATTTGTCGACAACACAAACAGTGGCGGAGTGAAGCCTTCAATTATTGAAACGACCGTTGGTAGGGTTCTTTTCAATCAGTTGCTGCCGGAGGGGTATGGTTTTGTGAATGAGCTTTTGGATAAAAAGAAAATCGGGGCGGTTATTTCTGACTGTTACAAGCATTTTGGTCAGGAAACAACTGTGACATTGTTGGATCGGATCAAAGAATACGGATTTGTTGCATCGACGGAGGCGGGGATTTCTATTTCGATTCCTGATTTAACAAGCCCGAAAGATAAAGATAAATATATCAAGAAGGCCAAAGATGAGGTGGCGCGCGTCGAGGATCAATACCGAAAAGGTATTATTACCGGGCGTGAGCGGTATAATAAGGTCATTGATATATGGACGCATACCACTGAAAAATTGTCTGATTTGGTGTTTAAGCAAATGGATCCGTTCAATCCGGTTTTTATTATGGCGGATTCTGGGGCCCGGGGTTCACGTTTGCAGATTCGTCAGCTTTCAGGGATGCGCGGTCTGATGGCGAAGCCGTCAGGGGAAATTATTGAAAATCCGATTACGGCGAGCTTCCGTGAGGGTTTAACGGTTTTGGAGTATTTTATTTCAACTCATGGTGCGCGTAAAGGTTTGGCCGATACTGCGCTTAAGACGGCAGACGCTGGATACCTGACGCGTCGGTTGGTTGATGTTGCTCAAGAGGTCGTTATTACTGAAGATGACTGCGGGACTTTAAACGGGATCACGGTTTCGGCAATTGTCGAAGGTGATGAACTGGTTGTGAGCTTAAAAGAACGCATTATCGGGCGGGTTGCTTTGGATAACATCGTTGATGTTATTACCGATCAAGTTGTCGTTGAGGCTGGACATGTCATTACTGAGGAAAGGGCTGCGGCCATTGAGCAGCTGGGCGTTGAAAAGGTTCGTATCCGCAGCGTTTTAACCTGCGAATCGGATCGTGGCGTCTGTGTCAAATGTTACGGGCGAAATTTGGCGACTCAACGCATTGTTGAGATCGGTGAAGCGGTCGGTATTATTGCGGCGCAAAGTATCGGTGAGCCCGGAACGCAGTTGACGATGCGGACGTTCCATATCGGTGGTACGGCTTCCCGTGCGGTTGAGCAGTCGCATTATCAGTCAAAGAATGATGGGTTTGTAAAATACCACCAGTTGCGCGTTGTTGAGCGTAATAATGAATATGTTGTTTTGAACCGCAATGGCTCCGTCAGTATTAATAATGAATTCGGCCGGGAGTTTGAACGGTATCAGTTGCCTCAGGGTGCGACTTTGAAGTTTGCAGATGGGGCGGCCATTAAGAAGGATGATATTTTTGCTACGTGGGACCCGTACACCGTTCCAATTATTACTGAGGTGAAGGGTTCGGTAAATTCAGAAGACCTTATCGGGGACGTGACTGTTCAGGAAGAGTTGAATCCGATCACCGGAATTACCGAGCGGGTCATTGTAGAACATAAATTGCAATATCATCCGCAGATTATTATTACCGACGAGAAAAAAGAAATCGTCGGGATTTATTCGATTCCTGTCGGGGCTCATATTTTGGTTAAAGATAAGAGTGAGGTCCGCGCTGGAGATTTGATTGCAAAGATTCCTCGTGGCGTCGGTAAGACGCGTGATATTACCGGTGGTCTTCCTCGGGTTGCGGAGATTTTTGAGGCCCGCCGTCCCAAGGATCCGGCTGTGATCAGTGAGATTGATGGCGTTGTTGAGTTCGGGGAGGATCGTAAAGGTTTGCGCGCGATCGTTGTTAAAAGCGAGACCGGCATGATGAAGGAATATACGATCCCGCACGGAAAACATCCGAATGTCTATAAGGGGGACCGTGTATTCGCCGGGCAGCAGCTGACAGACGGTCCGGTTGTTCCTCATGATATTTTGCGTGTCTGCGGGGACAAGGTTCTTCAGGAATATCTTTTGAACGAAGTTCAGGAAGTTTACCGCCTGCAGGGTGTCCGGATTAATGACAAACACATCGAGCTGATTATTTCTCAGATGCTTAAGAAAGTCCGCATTGATGATGGTGGAGATTCTCAGTTTTTAGTTGGTGAGCAGGTTGATCGGGTGCAGTTTAAAAAGGTCAATGATGAGACAATTAAAAAGAAAGGTAAGCCGGCTCAGGCAACGCCTTTATTATTAGGGGTCACAAAGGTCTCTTTGACGACGGACAGCTTTATATCCTCAGCAAGTTTTCAGGAAACAACTAGGGTGTTGACAGAAGCTGCATCTAGTGGTAAAATTGACCTTTTACGTGGCTTGAAAGAAAACGTCATCGTGGGACATTTGATTCCTGCGGGGACAGGACTAAAGTATTATCAAGAAGTGGAAATGGTGAAATATGCCGACGATACAGCAGTTGATCAGGAAAAGCAGGAACCTCAAGTTAAAGAAGACTAAGTCGCCTGCGCTGACAGAATGCCCGCAAAAACGAGGCGTTTGTTTGCAAGTTAAAACAATGACTCCGAAAAAGCCGAATTCGGCTTTGAGAAAAATCGCAAGAGTTCGTTTGTCAAATCGCACAGAGGTTACGGCCTACATCCCAGGGGAGGGGCATAACCTTCAAGAGCACTCAATTGTGCTAGTCCGCGGGGGACGTGTTAAAGATTTGCCGGGAGTTCGTTATCACATTGTCCGCGGGACATTGGATGCTTCTGGTGTAGATAAGCGGAAGCGGTCACGTTCAAAATATGGTACAAAGCGAGCGAAGTAAAAATGAGAAGACGCAGAGCAGAAAAAAGAGACGTTATTCCAGATCCGAAGTATAATAGCCTGTTGGTTGCCAAATTTGTCAATGCGGTTATGACTGAAGGCAAGAAAACAGCAGCAGAAAAGATTGTGTATGGCGCGATTGAAGTTTTAAATGAGAGGGTTACGGAAGAGCCCGGCATTAAGGTTTTTAATAAAGCGGTTGAGAATGTCCGTCCGCGGCTTGAGTTGAAAGCGCGGAGGCTCGGTGGGTCAACATATCAGGTTCCGATTGAGGTTACGCCGACCCGGGCAAATTCTTTAGCAATTCGTTGGATTCGGGATTTTGCCCGGAAGAAAAAGGGAAAATCCATGAGATTGAAGCTGGCCGAAGAACTTCTTGCTGCGTACCGCAGTGAAGGTCCGGCGATCAAAAAACGCGATGAAACGCATAAGATGGCTGATGCAAATAAAGCTTTTGCACATTTACGTTGGTAAATTCAAGGAGATAAAGAGCTTCAATGGCTGAAAAAACACCATTAAAAGACGTCAGAAATATCGGGATTATCGCACATATTGATGCGGGTAAGACCACGACCACTGAGCGGATTCTCTTTTATACCGGCGTCATCCATCGAATGGGGACTGTTGATCAGGGAAATGCCACGATGGACTGGATGGAGCAGGAGCAGGAACGTGGGATCACGATTACTTCGGCGAATACAACGACCTATTGGAAAAACAAGAAAATCAATATTATTGATACTCCTGGGCACGTCGATTTCACCGTTGAGGTCGAGCGTTCTTTGAAGGTGCTTGATGGGGCAGTTGTCGTTTTGTGCGCAACAGGCGGTGTTCAATCACAGACAGAAACGGTTTGGCGTCAGGCGGATCGTTATAAAGTTCCCCGCATCTTTTTTATTAATAAGATTGACCGGTTGGGGGCAGATTTTTTTCATGTCATTAAAGAGATCCATGATCGGTTAGGCTGCAATGCTGCGGCAATCCATTTGCCGGATGGCAATGAAGACAATTTTAAAGGTTTGGTGGACTTGGTTGAAATGCAATATGTTACTTGGCTAGATGATCAGGGGATGGAGATTCAGCGTGGCGAGATTCCAGATTATTTGAAGGAACGGGCACGGCAATTAAGGCATGATATGCTTGAGAGGCTGGCAGAGGCGGATGATGGGATCATGGAGAAGTTTTTAGAAGAGGCGGATATTCCGGCGGCTGAGATTCATAAGGCTATTCGGAGAGGTGTTATTGAGAATACATTTTTACCGGTTTTAGTCGGAACAGCGCTTCGCAATCGAGGCGTTCAGCTTGTTTTGGATGCTGTTAACGAATATCTTCCTTCTCCTCTTGATGTTCCTCCTGTTGAAGGCACGAAACCAGATTCTGAAGAAAAAATGAGCCGTAAGTCAGATTCAAACGAGCCGTTTTCGGGATTGGTTTTTAAGATTGCATCGGATCCGTATGTCGGAAAGTTGTTTTATACACGCATCTATTCAGGGAAGCTTCTGTCTGGTTCTACAATTCTGAATTCCACGCAGGATAAACGTGAGCGGATTGCTAAAATTGTCGTTATGCATGCTAATAAGCAAACTATTGTCGATCAGGTGGAGGCCGGAGAAATTGTCGCCTTGGTCGGTTTGAAGGAAACAAAATCCGGAGATACTGTCTGTGATGAAAAAGATCCGATCGTTATTGAGCGGATGAATATACCGGAACCGGTTGTTTCAATGTCGCTGGAGCCAAAATCCAAAGCAGACCAGGATAAGCTGGGAATGACCATACGAAAATTTTTAGATGAGGATCCGTCGCTGAATTGCAAATATGACGAAGAAACCGGCCAGACGATTATTTCCGGGATGGGCGAGCTGCATTTGGAAATCATTATTGACCGTATGAAACGCGAGCATGGCTTGGAATGCAACATCGGACGTCCGCAAGTCGCCTACCGTGAAGCGATCACTCAAAGAGTTGACAATATTCAGGGAAAATTTATTTCACAGACCGGTGGCCGCGGTCAGTACGGGCATTGTGTGATCAATATGGCGCCGAATTCCGCGGAAGACAAGGGCAAGGGCGTTATTTTCGTTAACAAGATCAAAGGCGGGAATGTCCCGCGTGAATATATTGCTCCGATTGAAAAAGGTATCCGTAACGCGGCGTTAAACGGAATTTTGGCTGGGTATCCGGTGACGGATTTTACCGTGACGTTGATCGACGGTTCTTATCATGAAGTTGATTCCAGTGAGCTGGCGTTTCAGTTGGCAGGACGTCTGGCATTTCAGGAAGGCATGAAAAAGGGCGGTCCGGTTTTCTTGGAGCCGATTATGGATTTGGAAGTCACAGTTCCGGAAGAATTTATGGGGCCGGTGATCGGTGATTTGAATACCCGACGTGCCAAGATCGTAGAGATGGGCACCCGGGGAAAGCTGAAAAATGCCCGCGTTGAGGTTCCTTTGGCTGAAATGTTCAATTATGCGAATGCATTGCGTTCCTTGACTCAAGGTCGGGCGTCATTTTCTATGGAGCCGGCCTTTTATGCGGAAGTTCCTCATCATATTGGGGAACAGATTAAGGGATCCCGTCAGCAGCCGGCGAGAAGGTAAACAGTAGGAAAGAAGTTAAAATCTCTAAATTGAGGAGGAGGTGAGTTATGGCTAAAGAAAAATTTGTAAGAAATAAACCTCACTTGAATGTTGGGACGATCGGGCACGTTGATCATGGTAAAACAACCCTGAGCGCGGCCATAACGACTGTCCTTTCGAAAAAGGGCTTAAGTGAAGTTCGGACCTATGATTCCATTGACAATGCTCCGGAGGAGAGGGAGCGCGGTGTTACGATTAACATTGCACATTTGGAGTATCAGACGGAAAGCCGTCATTATGCACATATTGATTGTCCTGGGCACGCAGACTATATTAAGAACATGATCACAGGGGCCGCCCAGATGGATGGTGCGATTCTGGTTGTTTCTGCAGCAGACGGGGCCATGCCTCAGACACGTGAGCATATTCTTTTGGCTCGTCAGGTCAACGTCCCTCGCTTAGTTGTTTTTATGAATAAATGCGATCAGGTCGATGATGCTGAGCTTTTAGACTTAGTCGAGATGGAGCTTCGTGAATTGTTAAGTAAATATGTCTTTTTTACCAGTGTCGTGA
>JBBRHV010000021.1:0-33280 GCA_038222225.1 Candidatus Omnitrophota bacterium | reverse complement strand
CTCCTAAGGCCGGCGTCGGAGGTTCGACTCCCCCCAGGCGCATTTAGATCTTGAAAATGCCCTTTTGGGCATTTTCAAGATCTAATGTTCTTTGAAGAGAAGAGAACCTTAGCGTAGCTAGGTTCGCGACTGAAGCGAAAGCGAAGGAGTCCCTCGCCGTAGGAGGGGGAAGAAGTTCCCCCAGCCGAAGGCGGTAAGGGAACTCCCCGCTTTTGGGCATTTCCAAAAAGCATGTTCTTTGAGATGAGGAGAACCTCGGCGAAGCCATAGGTTCGCGACTGAAGCGCTAGCGAAGGAAGGAATCCCTCACCGGAGGCGGGGAGGGCATTTTTAAAACCATATTTCTTACAGATAATAATATAAGTACGGGCGCGTTTATTAAAAATGGCTGTTCAATTTTTGAAATGCTCCGTTGATTTTTTAAGGGTTCTGTTTCATTTGAAAGTTATTTCATTATAAAGACATAATATTGGTTGAGCGCGTGTGAATGTTTTAAAAACGCGTTGTGAAGGTTGCATGAAAAAAGTTGAAATTTTTTTTGACAGACCTTCTTTAGTGTGTGACAATATTGCGGTTTGAAAAAACCAATTAACCCAGTGATGATCTTAAGCTGACGCGAAAGGGGGTGGTGGGAAAATTTAAGTCAAGGGTCATCGAGCACTGGTCTTGTGCGTAATTACCTAGGCCTATATATTAATAAGCATAGATAACATATCAGAGTAATAATTTTAATTTTTGGAGGGGAAAAAATGAAAAAAGTTTTATTAGCGTTAGTTCTTGTTGCTTTGATCGCGGTGCCGGCAATGGCCAGCGTTCAAAACGTCAAGGTCAGCGGTGATATCGAGAACACCTATGTGAATCGCCGGGATTTTGATCTTGGAAGTAGTAATCCTGAAAGTTATAGACAGAGCGCATTCATTATGCAGACACGTTTGCGCGTGGATGCGGACCTGACTGATAAAGTTTCAGCCACGGTTGGTTTGATCAATGAAAGAGTGTGGGGTGCCAGTAATGATACTGTCTCTTCTGACATTGATTTAAACTTAGCTTATGTCACCATGAAAGAAATGCTCTATTCACCGTTAACCGTCACCATCGGTCGTCAGAATTTCGCGTTTGGAAATTCATTCGTCATTGATTCTGCCGGGCCGAACAACGCCGCTCAGGGAGATTCAGGGTTGGCGGCTGTTGCTGTTGATCTGACTAAGCAAACCGCACAGGATGCCATCCGTTTGACATTTGATTATAATCCGTTGACTATCGATGTCTTGTATTCAGCGATTGATCAGAATAGTGTCACGGGTGCAATTCAGAAGGACAATGTGGATCTCGTCGGTATCAACGCTGCTTATCAGTTCAATGATGAGAAAAACACCATGGTTGAAGGGTACATGTGGTATAAGCAGGATAACAGTATTTTGGCTGCTGGTACTGACGTACAAGCACGGGCAGATACTGTTTATACGTCAGGTGTCCGTTCCAGCTTAAATGTGTTGGACGGTTGGAACCTGCAGGGTGAGGTTGCTTACCAGACCGGTGTTAAGAATTATGCCGCTGGGTCTAATGCTGTTCGTCAAGCGTATGCAGGCCAGGTTCTTTCGAACTACAGCTTGCCCTTTAGCAAAAAGTATGAGCCGGTTTTGGGTACGTCTTATACTTATTATTCCGGAGATACCAACGGAACAAATGGTGACGACCGTTACAGCGCATGGGATCCGATGTATGAGAACCAGGCTGGTGGCAAAATCTATAATGTATTATTTAATGCGACCAACTGCCACATTATAGGAGCAAACTTGATGATGGTTCCTGCTCAAGATGTTACTGCCAATCTGTATTATGATTATCTGAGGTTGGCAAAGGCAGTGCCTGCTAATTTTACTTTAGGGCAACCGACCGGAACAGCAGTCGCATCGCCAGGGCAAGAGTTAGATGGAAAGACTCTTGGTCAAGAAGTTGGACTGATGTTGACCTATGATTACACCGAAGATGTTCAGTTCGGTTTAAATACGGGAGTCTTTTTCCCGGGTTCACGTTTTGAGACTGTGGGTGATGATAAGAACAACAATGCTGCATCACAGGTGTTGTTGAGTACAAAAGTTGCCTTCTAATTGTTAATCAATTAAAAGGATGTCGTTTAAAAGCCCCGTATGAAAATACGGGGCTTTTTTTATCAGCCTAAACAACCTACGAAGTTCCAACCTACGAAGTTGGAATGGCCGTTTGTTTGTGAGTAAAAGATTCTAAATTTAAGAAGAGATGGAGATCTGGAGATCTGGAGATTCGGCAGACAGATAGCTTAAAGCCCCGTCAATAAAAAGGATCAATCCGGCAAGTTCCACGGTTTCTTCGATGCTGGCCAGTGAGATGGCCAGCCGTTCCATTTGGAAGTACAGCTGGTTTGAAACGATCCAGCCTTGAATGGGCTCAAAGCCCACTGCCCCGCCGACAAACAGGACGCCTCCGGCGATGATCTTCAGACGCGCGGAAGCCGGGAGTTTGATGATGACCGGCAGATAAAGAAAGGTTAGCGCCGCCACCAGTAGGGCGGCTGGGAGGAACCAGCTGTAATAGAGGGCGCCTTGAAGCCCCAGGGACTGCTGCAGGGCAAAGGAGGCCTGCTCATGAAAACAGACCGTTTCGTCGATCGCGCAGAAAATGAACAAGGCTGCAAGACAGGCCCAATGGCTGGTGTAGGCGTCTTTCAGGCTTTTGGCGATGAGGGCGGCGGCCGCTGCGGCCAGGAAAAACAATACCGTCGAGAATAAAGTGGGGAGGTTGCCTTCTTCCAGGATGTTGAAGCTGCGCGTCAACGATTCCCCTAAGGGCGGGTGGACGTTGAGTACCGACGGAAGATAGAAGGTCAGCGCATAAAGGATCAGCGTGGCGGCTAGCAAAAGCCACAGGGTGCGGATCAAGGCGCGGGTTTTGAGCGTGATGGTCATGATGTTTTGATTCTAGAAATCAGGGCCGGCTTTGTCAATGGATTTGTGGGAAGATTTTTCAAATTCTCAGCGGACCGGAAGGCTCAGATCGTCGCAAAGATGATAAAAAGTTTTCATTTATTTTTTTAAGGTGCTGTTGATGAGGAATTCCGCTGCGCCGCGTTATTCTCGTCGATAAAAAAACTCCTATCTATTTAAAAAATATCAAAAAAGGTTTTCCATTAAAATTAATCTTTGGTATTATAAACTTACCTTTAGAGCATTTCTAAGGTTAAATCATTTGATTTCAACCTTTTAAATAATTGGATGTGCGTATGACCAGGGATGAAATTTATGATCACCTGGCGCAGGTTTACCTTGGCAAGAAGAAACAGCAGCAGAAATCAAGGAAGTCAAAAGAAGTCAGCGCCTGGTTGTTTTTGAACATTATTATTACGGTTGTAATTTTTGCGACATCGTTTTACGGGTTGACTGCTTTTTTGACAAAAAAGGGCGATTTGTTCCAGAAGCGTATTATTTATGCCTTGAATAAGGGGCCGATACGCATCCGTTACAGCTTGGAACACCCTTACCCTCAGGTCAAAACGTTTTCGCTTTCGGTGACGGATATGGATGCCAGTCCCTATGGCTATCTGGCATTTGCCGTGCGCGGAGCTGAGGAAGGGACGCCGGGCACGATCCGGGTGGAGATCCGCAATCAACGCAATGAAGTCGCCTCGGTGTTTGTGGATGATATCGGTTTGCGGTGGAAGAATGTAAATATTCCGCTGAAGGAATTTGATGGAATTTCAGATTGGTCGAGCGTTTCAGAGGTCCAGTTCGTTTTGGAATCATGGAATGCCGTTAAACTTAAAGGGATTTTACTTATAGATGATGTGTGCTTTTCAAGTGCAACGAAAGGCTGAGAGAACAATGAAAATCATTTCGATCGGGAATCAAAAGGGTGGGTGCGGAAAAACAACAACCGCGATCAATCTGGCTGCGTCGTTGAGCCGTAACGGCAAAAAGACGCTGCTGATCGATCTGGATCCGCAGGCGCATGCATCGTTGGGCCTGAATTTCGAGAGCCAGGACAGTATGTATAATGTCATTTCTCGTTTGGCTCCGCGCAAACTGGGGATCACGCAGATCATCAAGCGGGTGGAAAAGAATTTTGATATCGCGCCTTCGAACTTGTTGGTGGGAACGCTTGAGCAGGAACTGGCGGATGAGATCGGCCGCGAAACAAAACTGGTTGAAGTCCTGGAGCCGTTGGCTGACCAGTATGATTATGTTCTGATCGATTGCCCGCCGAGTTTGGGATTTTTGACGATCAACGCGATCCGCGCCAGCCAGGAGATCTACATTCCGGTTGAGACCAGTCGCTTTTCGCTGCAAGGGGTCGAGCATGTCCTGGACATCGTTCGTTTGATCCGCGACCGGCTGAATCATCATGTGGATTATAAGATTCTGGTGACGATGTTCGATTCCCGTCTGCGTCACTCTTTTTCGATGCTGTCAAAGATGCGCGAAATGTTTGATGGTTCTTTATTTGACACGATCGTTCATGTCAACGTCAAACTCAAAGAGTCAGCGGTCATGGGAAAGACGGTTGTCGCCTATGACAAATATTGCCGCGGGTCCAAGGATTATTTTTCTCTGGCTAAAGAAATTATTTCGTTTCATGACGGAGATGCCATGCCGGCCGGCACCGAGCTCTCGGAACGCATGAAATCGACCATTTGTGATGAAGCTCGTCAGATGCAGCGGTTGACCCGTTTTGTCTTGGAAGCCTCGGATGCCCGTTCGGTCTATGTCACCGGAAGTTTTAATGACTGGTCTTTGGATGAACGATACCGTATGGCCATGGAAGAGGGCGTCTGGTCCGTCGAGGTTCCACTGAAGCCCGGAAGCTACCGCTATCAATTTATCGTGGATGGGCGTTGGCGGGAAGATCCGGCGAATTCGGAGCAGGAACGCAATTCTTTCGGGGATATCAATTCGTTGATCGAGGTGGGGGCCCATGACGCAGAATAAACTTATTGAACAGGATCCGGACGATAAAGTTTTCGGTATTTTGGCGTACCTTTCCATTCTCTGCATTCTTCCGCTTTTATTTAAGCGCAACAGCGAGTTTGTCCTTTTTCATAGCAAACAGGGTTTGGTCCTGTTTATCGGAGAGGTCGCTCTCTTCATTCTGAGCATTGTGTTTTCCTGGTTCTTAAAACTGGAATTTATTCTTTTTGCCGTATCATTTTTCGGGATCATTGATGTCCTGCGCGGTCAGAAAACAGTCCTGCCGGTCATTACTGAGATTGCTGACCGGATCTCGATTTAAACAGTCCGTTGTCCCTCACAGCTGGTTCGTCTATGGCGTTAGTGGATCATCTTTTAAAAACTCTTAAAAATCTATTCACTCCGTCTGTACCTCAAAAACGGCGCAAGTGCGTCGTTTTAAAGCGAAAAATTCCTCTCAAGCGTTCCGGCGGGCTTTCGAAAAGAAAATTGTCCTCTGTTGGCGGAAAACGTAAGAGTCCGGTCGCAAAATCCCGGGTAAAGGTCAAGCCGCGTTCTTCCGGCGCCGCCGTTAAGAAAGGGCCCCTTCAAAAGAAGACCGTGAAGAAGGTTTCTCAGAGAAAAGTTCCCGTGCCGAGCCGCGTTAGCGGAGTAAAGAAAAAGTTGCCAGCGAAGCGCGTCATAAAAACGTTGAAGTCCGGGCAGAAGGCTCCGCGCGCTGCTAAATCGGAAACCGCCGGCGTTCTGGTGGGAGAGGTCACGCATTATTTCAGTAAAATTCAGGTGTGTGTCTTGAAGATCACCGGCAAGGGTTTGGTGATCTATGATAAAATCCATTTTCAGGGAACCTCAACGGATTTCAAACAAACGGTCCGTTCTCTGCAGGTTGAAAGCCTGGATGTTAAGGTTGCAAAGAATGGGCAGCTGGTGGGGCTCAAAGTTGACAAACTCGTTAAAATAGGCGATAAAGTATATAAAGATTAGTGTGCAAAGGAGATCCTCGAATTCTAAAGGAAGGGAATTCGGGATTGCCTAACTGGCAAGGAGCGGTCTATGAATACAGTTGATTATATTGTTTTAGCATTTCTTGTGATCTCCATGGGTCTGGGATGGGTCCGGGGTTTTTTGAGAACGATCATCAAGCCCGTATCTTGGCTTTTATGTTTGTATTTAGGGTATGCCTATTATATGCGGACGCAGAGTCTGATCATATCTTTCGTGATCAGTCTGGTCGGACCTTTTGTTGTGAAGTTTCTATTGACGGCGCTTATTGAAATTCTCCAGAAATCAGGAAAGAAGGAGGGAGAGAAAACTGGCCTGTCTTTTTTAAGCCGCATTTTAGGTTTAGGCATGAGCGGTGTATGGATGGCCTTTCTGATCGGCATCGTTTATTTTATGGTGGGGATCATTCCGTTTAAAATTCCGGGATTTGAGCCGTTCCGCAACCGCATTGTCGAGTCGCGAAGTTATATATTTTTCAGCCACAGCGTCGGGAAACAGTTTCCCCGTTTAGCCAAGGTCCAGCAGACATCGACTCTGGATTTTTCGGATCCGGAGACCGCCAAACAGTTTGATGTGGAAAAATTGCAGAGTTCGAGCGAATTTAAAAATTTGATGGAGCATCCTCAGGTGCAGTCTTTGTTTCAGGATGAAACCTTTCAGGAACGGATCCGTAACGGGCAGGTGATGGGGATCATGGAGGACAAACGGGTAAAAGAAATCCTGCAGGATCCGCAAGTGATGAAAGATTTTTTTTCGTTTTATAACCGGCTGATCCAGATGGCACCCGCAGGGTTGCCGGCGGAGGATATGTTGAAACAGCCCTCCGATGATCAATAAACAAGGAGAAGGAACATGCCCACGCTTTTCACAAAAATTATCAGCGGGGAAATCCCGTGCCATAAAATCGCGGAAGATGACAAGCATTTGGCGTTTTTAGATATTCGCCCCATTCATGAGGGGCATGCGCTGGTCATTCCTAAAAAGGAAATCAATTATATTTTTTCGATGGAGGACGATGAACTGTCTAAACTGATGGTATTTGCAAAAAAAGTTGCCCGGCGCATCGAATCCAAAGTTTCCTGCAAACGGATCGGAGTGATGATCTGCGGTTTAGAGGTGCCGCACACGCATATCCATTTGGTTCCGTTTGAGGCGATCCGGGATCTGAATTTTGCCAACGCCAAAGAGGCCGCGCAGGAAGAGCTGGCTGCCGTCGCGGCTAAAATTCGGGAAGGCGCATAAATATTCTTAAGTGCGCAAGCTTTTTCACTTGCGTTGTTTATGCTTTGGGATTAGAATATCCCACTGAGTACACACTCGCCTTATTTTATTCAATAAAAATTTTATAGTATGTGGTAGAAAGGGGATACTGGCATGTCTGAGGTCTTACCCGTCAAGAATCTGCAAGGGCTATTCCATCCTAAGGGGGTGGCGGTGATCGGCGCGTCACCCAATCCGGATAAAATCGGTTATCAAATTTTTTATAATCTTATCGAAGGCGGATTTAAAGGAAAACTTTTTCCCATCAATCCCAAGGTCGGTGAGATCCTCGGCAAAAAAGCTTATCCTTCCGTTCTGGATGTCCCCGACGATATTGATCTGGCGGTTGTGGCGATTCCGGCCGGGCTGGTGAAGTCAACGCTCGAGGAATGCGCTCAAAAGGGTATCAAGAATGTTGCGATCATTACGTCCGGGTTTGGTGAGGTTGGCAAAAAGAAGGAAGAACAGGAACTGACGGATTTTGCGGATGCTAAGGGCATGTCTTTGGTCGGTCCCAACACATTAGGTATTGTGTATACGCCGGGAAAGATGAACGCGAGTTTTGGGCCCAAAGATGTTTTGGAAGGGAATATCGCCTTTATTTCCCAAAGCGGCGCGCTTGCGATCTCGTTGATGGGCTGGACGATGATGGAGCGCATCGGGTTGGCGGCATTGGTGAGCTTGGGGAATAAGTGCGACGTGGATGAAAAGGATTTGATTGAATATTTCAATGAAGACGATAATGTCCGGGTGATCGTGATCTACATGGAAGGGATCAAAGACGGTGCTCGTTTCATGAAAACAAAGGTCAAAAAGCCGGTTGTTATTTTAAAAGTCGGCCGGTCCGCGCGCGGGGCAAAGGCAGCGGCCTCTCATACGGGATCGTTGTCGGGATCAGATAAGATTTATGACGCGGTTTTCAAGCAATTGGGGATCATGCGGGCTGATTCATTCAGCGAAGCGTTTGCCTGGTCACGCGCCTTATCGTTGCCGGAGCCGAAAGGCGAAGAGGTGTTGATCATTACCAATGGCGGTGGGATCGGCGTGGCGGCGACTGATGAGTGCGAGCGTTTTGGAATTCCTTTATTGGAAGATGCCCAATGGCTTGAGGAACGTTTTCGTAACACGATGCCGGATTTCGGCAGCACAAAAAATCCGGTGGATATTACCGGTCAGGCGCATGGCAATAAATACAGCGAAGCGGCTGCCGTGGCTTTAAATGAGGAACGGATCAAGTCCGTGGTAATCTTATATTGTGAAACCGCTGTGACCGACCCGATGGAAATTGCGCAGGCGATCGAAGCGGAGTACACGCAATCCGGCCGCAAAAAACCTTTGGTGGTGTCCATGGTGGGGGGTGAGCGGTCACGTTCGGCGTTGCATTATTTGGATGAAAAAGGGGTGCCGTCTTTTGCATCGGTCAATGAAGCGGTCTCAGCGCTGCATAGCGTTTATACTTGGCGGTCGATCCGGCAAATGCCCAAGGCTCAAACCGAGGTGCCGCAGGCTCCGGATGATGTGGTCCAATTTATTCAAAAATTAAAAGCCGAAGGCCGTGAGGCCTTGTTGGAGCATGAAGCCCGTCAGGTCATGGAGCGTTGCGGAGTTCCGACTCCCAAATGGGCGTTCGCGCAAACACTGGATGAAGCTTTGAAAAAAGCCGAAGGGCTGTATCCGTTGGCGATGAAGATCACCTCACACGATATTCTGCATAAAACCGATGTCGGCGGCGTGGTTGTAAATATCCGTGATGCCCAGGAATTGAAGGCCAAATATGAGGCCATGATGAAGACCGTTACCGAGAAGATGCCCAACGCCAATGTTTTAGGCGTGAACCTGATCCAGATGGTCAAGGGAATTGAGTGCATTGTCGGGATGAGCCGTGATCCGCAGTTCGGCCCGGTTGTGATGTTCGGTCTGGGAGGCGTTTTTGTGGAAGCTTTACAGGATGTCACATTTCGGGTTGTCCCATTTTCCCCGTTTGAAGCTGAACGGATGCTGGGAGAAATTAAGGCGAAGAAAATTTTGCAGGGATTCCGCGGGATGCAGGCTCATCGAGAGTCAATCGTTCAAACCCTGATGGCCATTCAAAAATTGGCTCCGTATGTCAAAGAGATTGATATCAATCCGTTATTGACCTGTGCTGAGGGCAGTTTCGCGGTGGATGCGCGAATTTTGATCTAACCCTAAGGAGCTGAAGGGAATAGTTGTTACGGAGGGGTTGAACGGTTTTCTGGGTTGCTTTTAGAAGTCTCGTATAATTTGTAAAAAGACCTTCACCAAACAGGGTTTTTTATTTATAATGACTTTATCCTGAAGATGGGGGCGGAGACCTGGCTGGGCCAGGTTTTTTTTGTTTGACGATTTTGGAGGATTGAGCGCCTTATGAAAAAGAAGATGATTGCTTTGCTGACGATTGCGTTTTTTTCCGGGCTCCTGGGTAAATGGCTTGGTTTTTCAAACCAGCAAGCCATTGTTGTATCGATATTCATGATTTCCATCCTTGGAACACTCTTTTTTTGGGATTTCAAACTCAGTTTTGTTTTTATCGGGACCGGGGTGCTGCTCTGTATGGGGGCGGTCACCATGGAGCATTTTATTCAGTACGCGTCCTTGGATGTTATTCTGTTTCTGATCGCGATGATGATCATTGTCGGGATGATGAAAGATGCCGGGTTCTTTGAATGGCTGATCACCCTTGTGTTGAGAGTTAAGAAGTTGACCGGGATTAAGATGTTCGCAATTCTGATGGTCGCCTCTGCGGTTTTTTCGGCCCTGATGGGTGAAGTGGCCTCGATCATTGTGATGACCATGATTATCTTGAATATTTGTGATTTTTTGGAGGTTGATCCTTTACCGCTGGTTCTCTCATCGGTTTTGGCAACGAATATCGGCTCGGCGTCAACGGTTTTGGGCAATCCGGTGGGCGTTCTGATCGCAGCCCGGGGAAATTTGTCCTTTGAGGATTTTATTGTTCATGCGCTGCCGCTTTCGACCGTTGTCCTGGCGGCGACGATCGTTCTCATGTCTTTTTGGTACCGCAAATATATTCAGGAGTTGAGTAAACGCATTCAGCCCTATGAAGAGGATAAGGGATTTTTATATTTGATCTCAATTCCGCCGGACTTCCGCACCAAGGTGAGCATCGGGATCTTTTTGGTGACCATTATTCTGATCGCGCTGCACCGGCGGTTGGAGATGCTCTTGAATCTTGAGCATAATACGCTGTTGATCATGACCCCGGTGATCGCGGCCGGAATTGTGATGATCTACCGTCATGAGCGTGCCCGGCATTATATCGAGCGTGAGGTTGAGTGGCCGTCACTGCTGTTCTTCATGTTTTTGTTCGCACAGGCCGGGATTATTCAGTCTTCCGGCATTGCCGATATTTTGGCGGCGAAACTTTCTGGTTCCATCGGGCATAATCCTCAGGTTCTTTCCGGTGTGATCCTTTTTTCAAGCGGTTTTTTATCCTCCGGGCTGGATAATGTGGTGACGGTGGCTTCATATGTGCCGATTGTAAGAAGTATGGAGGTTTTTCATTTTAATTTACGGCCGTTATGGTGGGCCCTGCTGTTTGGCGCATGTTATGGCGGAAATATTACCATGATTGGTTCAACCGCCAATATCGTAGCTTTGGGTCTGCTTGAAAAGGAACGGAATATTAAGGTGCGTTTCAGGATGTGGCTGAAGATCGGTTTTTCCGTCGGCATGTTGAGCATGGCAATCGCTTATTTGGCGATCTTGTTTTTGCCTCATTTTTTCAATTGATTCCGGGTTAAGAGGGTACGATTTTGGGGAGTTCAAAAAAAAAGGGTAAACAGCAGAAGCCGCAAGGGTTGTCCGGTTTTTTTGCCCAGTCTACCGCGGCATTTCTTCTCATCGCATTGAATACGACAGCGTATGGGTTTACTCATTTTACGGAGCAGGGGCGGGTTTATCTTTCCGAATTGATTCTCTATCCGGGCAATTTGATCCAGGGAAAAGTCTGGTGTCTGATAACATCCGGGTTTGTTCATTATGACGGCACGCATCTGTTGTTTAATATGCTGGGGTTGTTTGTGTTCGGTCATATTGTGCAGTCGCGGATGGGGTTTGCAAAGACACTGTTTGTTTATTTCGGTTCATTAGTGCTCTCGATGTTATGCGCAACGGTCGTTTATGCGGCAATTTTGCATAAAAGTGTCGCGATCATCGGGGCTTCGGGGGCGGTCATGGGACTCATGGGGGTGGCGGTTCTGATGGCGCCGTTCTCGATCACCTATGAAATGCTGCTGCCTTTGCCGACAATGTTTAAGGGCTGGCTGTTTTTGTGGGCGGATCTAAAGGGCTTTTTGGGGGGCGAGAATGACGGTGTTTCGCATTTGACGCATCTTTTTGGATTTGCATCGATCATCGTTTTGGTGTATTTTCTTTCTGATGAGGATAAAAGGAGTTTTACGCTGGGGTTGGTCATCAACATTGTGTCTTTGGCGGCATGTGTTTGGCTGAAGATGAAGTATTTTTAATCATTTAACAAAACGGAGGGCGGTATGGCACACGCGATTCTTTTGATCTCCTGTCCGGACCGGCGCGGGATTACGGCAACCGTTACTCAGTTTGTTTTTGAAAATGACGGCAACATTGTTCATGCGGATCAGCATATTGATGACCAAAGTAATACATTTTTTATGCGGATGGAGTGGAATTTGGAGGGCTTTCAGCTGGGTCGGCAGGAGATCTTGAACGCGTTTTCAAAGATTGCCGGCACTTTTGAAATGGATTGGAAATTGTTTTTTGACGATGAGCTGCCCAAGGTGGCTGTGTTTGTGTCCCGTCATGGGCATTGCCTGCAGGATCTTTTGCTGCGGCAGCAGGCCGGGCATTTAAAATGTCGCATTCCGCTGGTGATCAGCAATCATCAGGATCTCAGGCCGATTGCTGAAAATCACGGCAGTGAATTTGTTCATGTCCCGATCACGCCGGAAACCAAACTGGCGCAGGAGCAGCAGGAAATCGCGCTTTTGCGTAAACATGATATCGGGCTGATCGTATTGGCGAGGTATCATCAGATCCTTTCCAGGGGTTTTGTTGAACAGTTCAGCGGGCGCATCATCAATATCCATCATTCATTTTTGCCGGCGTTTCCCGGTAAGCAGCCGTATGCCCGTGCTTATGAAAAAGGGGTGAAGATCATCGGAGCGACCAGCCATTATGTGACCGCGGAATTGGATGAGGGTCCGATCATTGAACAGGACACGGTCCGGGTCAGCCACCGAGATACGCTGGATGATTTTATACGGCAGGGGGAAGACCTGGAAAAGGCCGTGCTGAGCCGTGCCGTGCGTTGGGCGTTGGAACATAAGATTTTATCGTACGGGAATAAAACAGTGGTGTTTGATTGAACATGAAAAAAGATGTTTTAAAAAAACCAGAACTTTTGGCGCCGGCGGGGGATTGGCCGGCGCTTTTTGCTGCTGTTGAAAATGGCGCGGATGCGGTTTATTTCGGGGTCCAAGGATTGAATATGCGGCATTTGGCAGCCAATTTTGAACTGAATGAGATCTCTAAAGTTGTTTCTGTTCTTCATGAGCAGGGGCGTAAGGCTTATGTGACGCTCAATACCGTGATCCTGCAGCAGGACATTCCTTTGGTCGAAAAGATCCTGCACGCCGCTCACCAAGCCGGTGTGGATGCCGTGATCGCCTGGGATATGGCGGTTGTGTCTATGGCGCGCGCTGTTGGGTTGCCGGTGCATATTTCGACTCAGGCCAGTGTGGCTAATATTGAGGCGGTTCGTTTTTTTGAACAGCAGGGCGCAAAACGGATCGTGCTGGCCCGGGAATGTACATTGGAGAACATCCGCGCGATTGTCGATCAGATCAAAGCGGAAAAGCTGGCCTGCGCCATTGAGGTCTTTGTTCATGGCGCGATGTGCGTTTCAGTGTCCGGCAGATGCTTTTTGTCGCAGCAGGTCTTTGGCCTGTCGGCGAACCGCGGGCAATGCCTTCAGCCCTGCCGCAGGGAGTTTCAGATCAAAGACAAGGACCAAGAGAGCGAGTTCATTCTCGGTGAAGATTATGTCCTGAGCCCCAAGGATCTGTGTACCATTGAGTTTTTGGATCAGCTGATTGAGGCCGGGATTTCTGCGTTCAAAATCGAAGGCCGCATGCGGGCCGCGGAATATGTGAAGGTCGCCACCCGTTGTTACCGCAAGGCGATTGACGCGTATTTTGAGAATGGGTTTGATGAGGAGATGAAAAAGGACCTGAAGGCGCAACTGGAGTGCGTGTATAACCGCGGATTTTCCCCCGGGTTTTATTTTGGCCAGCCGGAGCTGGAGTCCTGGAGTAAAAAACTGGAGCACTCTCACGAAAAAATTTTTGTCGGCCAGGTCACTCGCTTTTTCAATCATATCCAGGTTGCGGAAGTCCGTTTGTCGGGGAGCGTTGAGCAGGGGCAGGAATTGCTGTTCAGCGGCCGGACAACGCCGGCCAGTCTTTGCCGGCTGGATGAGATGCAGATGGAAAGTAATTTTGTTGACCGTGCTCAAAAAGGGAATATCGTGGGGATCAAGGTGCCGTTTCGTGTGCGGCCCAAGGATAAGGTTTTTATTTGGAAAGAGAAAACAATAAAGACATTTAAAAATATTTTAGGAAATGAATGAATTTCATGGCAAATCAGCTTGAGTTGAACCCGGAGTTCTTACGGGCGTTTCAATTATTAGAATATTCAAAGGAGCATGTGTTTATCACCGGTAAGGCCGGAACCGGAAAGTCCACGCTGCTGCAATATTTCCGTGAACATACCACCAAGAATGTGGCGATCTTGGCGCCGACCGGTGTTGCGGCGGTCAATATTCTAGGGCAGACGGTGCATTCGTTTTTCCGCTTTAAACCGGACATTACACCGGAGCGTATCGCTCAGATCCGTTTGCGCCGTGAAGACCGTGAACTGTTTGAGGCTTTGGATGCGGTTTTGATCGATGAGATCTCCATGCTGAGGGCGGATGTTTTAGACTGCATTGATTGTTTTTTGCGGCGGTTCGGGAAGAATCATAAAAAGCCGTTCGGCGGAATTCAAATGATGATGATCGGCGATCTTTTCCAGCTGCCTCCGGTGGTTTCGAGGGAAGAAAGAGGCGTATTTAAAGATGTCTATTTGAGCCCGTATTTTTTTGATGCCAAGGTTTTTCAGAACATCCCTCTGCTGGAATATATTGACCTGGAAAAAATTTACCGTCAGCAGGATGATTCGTTCATCGCGCTATTGAACGCGATCCGGCACGATCAGCTGACAAATGAATGTTTAAAGCGGTTGAATGAGCGCTGCCGGCCGGATTTTTATCCGGAAGAGGATGATTTTTATGTGTATTTGACGACGACCAACGCGATCGCTGACCGTATTAATCAGCAGCAGCTGCAGCGGCTGGCGGGGGAGGGGTTTTGCTTTCAGGGCCGTGTTGAAGGCAAGTTTGAAGACCGGAATCTGCCGACCAAGGAAATTTTGGAACTGAAAAGCGGCGCGCAGGTGATGCTTTTGAACAATGAAGCGTCAGGGCAGTGGGTCAATGGCTCCATCGGAAAAGTTGTTTCTGTGGCTGAGGATTTGAGTTCAACGGATATTGTTGAGATTGAGCTTGAAGATGGACGCATTGTTGAGGTCGGCCCGTTTACCTGGGAAATGTTCCGTTTTCATTTTAACGAAGAAACTCAGCGCCTGGAATCGAATTCGATCGGGTCTTTTATGCAGTATCCGTTGCGTTTAGCCTGGGCCGTGACCATCCATAAGAGCCAGGGAAAAACATTTTCCAAGGTGATTTTAGATATCGGCCAGGGGGCTTTTGCCCATGGACAAACCTATGTGGCTTTAAGCCGGTGTACCAGTTTGGAAGGGATTGTTCTTAAGAGGCCGATTCAGCAAACGGACATTATTGTGGATCCGCGCGTGATTCAATTCATGGAAGGCTTGGACCAAAGAGTACTGAGGCAATAAAATTGTCCCCTATAAGGTTTTCATTTACTTTTAGAACTATTAATATTAAGATATTTCTTATTAAATAGGGGGTTATGATGTCCGAAGAAAAAAAGTACCAGTTAGACACATTAGCCTTACATGCAGGTCAAGTCGCTGATCCTACCACAGGGGCAAGAGCCGTACCCATCTATCAAACCACTTCGTATGTCTTTAATAATACTGAACATGCCGCCAATTTATTCGGGCTGAAAGAGTTCGGCAATATTTATACGCGGCTGATGAACCCGACCAATGATGTGCTGGAAAAACGGATCGCAGCTTTAGACGGAGGGGTGGGCGCCCTGGCAACTGCCAGCGGGATGGCGGCGATCACTCTGGCAATTCTGAATGTTGCACAGGCCGGAGATGAGATCGTTTCAGCCAACACTCTCTATGGAGGCACGCGGACCCTGTTTCAGCATACGCTCAAGCGTTTGGGTATTAAGGTTCATTTTGTCGATCCTAGAGACCCTAAGAATTTTGAAAAGGCCATTACTTCTAAGACAAAAGCGTTTTTTGGGGAAACCATCGGTAATCCGAAACTCAATATTCTGGATCTAGAGGCGGTCAGCGCAATTGCGCATAAACATGGGCTGCCGTTCATTGTGGATAATACGGCAACGGTCTATTTGTGCCGGCCGATCGAGTTTGGGGCGGATATTGTTGTTTATTCGGCTACGAAATTTATTGGAGGGCATGGCAATTCGATCGGAGGACTGATCGTGGATTCCGGAAAATTCGCCTGGACGGCTGACAAGTTCCCTTTGATCGCAGCTCCGGATCCCAGCTATCATGACATGAATTTTGTAGAGGCGTTCGGTCCCTTGGCCTATATTATTAAAGCACGGACAGGACTTTTGCGGGATATGGGTCCGGCCATGTCGCCGTTTAATGCGTTTTTGTTTCTTCAGGGAATTGAAACCATTCATTTGCGCATGCCCCGGCATTCAGAAAACGCGCTGCGCGTTGCTGAATTTCTAGAACAGCACAAAAAGGTTTCCTGGGTGATTTATCCGGGCCTTCCATCAAGCCCTGAATTGAAACTGGTTAAGAAATACCTTTCCGGCGCGGCGGGCGCGTTGGTCGGATTTGGCATTAAAGGCGGACTGGAAGCCGGTAAGAAATTCATCAACTCTTTAAAGCTGGTTTCTCATTTGGCCAACATCGGCGATGCTAAGACATTGGCGATCCATCCGGCGAGTACGACACACCAGCAGCTTTCGAAAGAAGAACAGCAGGACGCGGGAGTGACTGAGGATTTTGTGCGCCTTTCGATCGGTATCGAACACGTGGATGACATTATTTCTGATCTGGCCCAGGCGCTTGATAAGTCATCGTAGGGTTTGTGTCGATTTTAAATTCAAAGGAGAGATCTTGTTTTCTAGAATGAATAGAAAAGTCGGATTCCTTTATGCTGTTGTTTTGGTTTTTGTTGTTGCTGTAAAATGCGCAGCATGTTTTGCGCAGGACCACCCTGTCGTGTATCACATTGGAGTTTTTTCCGATGATTCTGAAGAGGCGGTTCGCAGGGCATGGCAGCCCACGGCCGATTACTTGAATGAATCCATCCCCGAAGCGTCATTTGAAATTTCTTATTTTTCGTCTCATCAATTCATCAACAGTGTACTTTTTGATCAGTTGGATTTTATTATAGCCAATCCCGCGATTCTTCTCGAGTTGACTGCTTTTCACAATTTCCGGATTTTGGCTTCGATCGTACGCAAGTATGACGGACGTGAGTTTGACCGGTCTGGGGGTGTGATCATTGCTCGGGCAGATCGGGACGATATTCGGGATTTGTCGGACTTGAAGGGAAAATCCTTTGTGGCTGTCAGTGCGGGGTCTCTTGGGGGGTGGTTGGCTGGTTTGGCAGAGTTTAAGAATCAGGGCATTGATCCTTATCGGGATTTTAAAGGGCAAGTTTATCTTGGCTCGCATGAGGCTGTTTTAAGGGCCGTTCTGCAAGGGAAGGCGGATGCCGGCATATTAAGGACGGGTCTTTTGGAGAAGCTGAGCAGTGAGAACAAACTAGCTTTAAACGATATAAAGGTTTTGAATCGGAAAGACTTTTTTAAAGGCGCGGATGGACAAAAGGAAGAAATTCCGTTTTTATGCAGCACGGGACTTTTTCTGGAATGGTCCATTGCAGAAAAGGCGGATGTTCCAGAGCGTTTTGCCAAAAGGGTGAGCCGTGTGCTTTTTGAAATGGAGGGCAGTCATCCTGCCGCTATCGAGGGAGGATATGCCCAATGGGTCATCCCGTATAATTATGATAAAATCAGGCAATATCTCAATAAGGGAGAATTTCTATCCAGCGTTACGCATTCGCAGGATTCTTTGGTATCACTTCAAGAGAATCTGAAGGAGCATTGGAGTCTTTGGGTTCTTCTTTTGTTAGTGTTCACGTACTCTTTTTTTTCATTTTTGAACCGCTTTTTTTTAACAAAAAATCTAAAAAGTTCTCAAAAAATATTAAGTAAAGAGCTGGAGGATCATTGGCGCGCTGAGGACGCTCTTCGCGAGTCTCAGCAGATTTTACAGCTTGTCTTGGATACTCTGCCTTCCCGTGTGTTTTGGAAAGATGGAAATTCGGTGTTTCTGGGGTGCAATACAAGCTTTGCCAAGGACTGCGGTTTTGAAAGTCCGCAAGACATTGTCGGAAAAAATGATTATGACATGCCTTGGAGCAAGGAGCAGTCTGATCACTATCGAAGGGATGATCAGCGTGTTATACAAACTAAAAGAGAAGTATTAAATATTCATGAACCGCAAACCCGTGTGGATGGTGTCACGAGATGGTTGAGGACGAATAAGGCCCCGTTGCTTGATGCTCAAGATCAAGTGATCGGGACGCTAGGGACATATGAGGACATTACTGAGCAAAAAATAGCCAATGAAGCATTGCGGGCAAGTGAAGCGAAGTATCGGGAACTGGTTGAATATGCCAATAGTATTATTATACGGATTCGGCCGGATGGGGTGATCAGTTTTTTCAATGAGTTTGCCCAGAGTTTTTTCGGGTTCGCGGAAGAAGAGGTGCTGGGAAAAACTGTTTTTCAGATAATTCTCCCGTCTAACGGAATTGACGAAAATGAATTTAAGGAAATTATTGAAGATATCCGGAATCACCCGGACGCCTCTTCTTGGAATGAAAACAAGAATATCAAGAAGGATGGGAGCGCCGCTTGGGTGGTCTGGTCGAATAAAGGAATTTTCAATCGGGAGGGGGAGTTGGTGGAGGTTTTGTGCGTGGGCACGGATATGACTGAACGCCGATCCATGGAGATAGAGCTGCGAAAACTTTCGCATGCCCTTGAGCAAAGTCAGAATGCGGTGGTTATAACAGATACGAAGGGCATCATTGAATTCGTTAATCCGAAATTCTCGGAAATTACGGGATATGCCTCAGAGGAGGTGTGCGGCAAAAGCACCCGTTTTCTTAAATCCGGAGAACAGTCGGAAAGCATGTATCGTGAATTGTGGGAAATGATTAGTAAGGGCGGAACATGGCGAGGGGAATTCCACAACCGCAAGAAAAACGGAGAATTCTATTGGCAAAGAACGACGATTTCGGCGATTCGGGATAGGAGCGGGGAGATCATTCATTTTTTGGCCATTAATGAGGATATCACCAATGAGAAAGAATTGGCGCAGGAATTGCAGACGGCCTTTGATCGTTTGAAAGAAATGGAACGCATCATTAATTTGAGCAAGGCAATCCTGTTTTTATGGAAGGACGCAAAAGATTGGGATGTGGATTTTGTTTCAGAAAATATCAGCCACTGGGGGTATCAGGCGGAGGATTTTTATAAGGGCGAGAAATCTTTTAAGAGCATCATTCATCCGGAAGATCTCGGATTCTTAGAAGAAGAGACTCGAAGGGTTGTTGGAAAAAGAAGGCCTGAGTTTTTTATTCAGCACAGGGTTCGAACACAATCCGAGGAATTCCGCTGGGTTGAAAATTATACATGGGTTACATATGATAAAAGCGGGAACGTTAAGCGGTTTCAGACCGTTGCGTTTGATGTGACAGAACGGAAGATTTCCGAGGATCGCATGCTGGAGGCGATCAATATGAAATCAGAGTTTATTTCAGTCGTTTCTCATGAGCTGCGGACTCCTTTGACGGCGATCAAGGAAGGAATTAATATTGTGGCGGAAGAGGAAGCCGGAACCTTAAATGAGAAACAGAAAGAATTTTTGCAGATCGCCAAACGCAATGTGGACCGTTTGGGGGGGCTTATTAATGATGTTTTGGATTATCAAAAGCTGGATTCCGGGCGGATTCAATTTCATTGGTCCGTGGGAAGCGTGAAGCCGGCGATCGAAGAAGTTGTTCGGACAATGGGTGTGGTGGCTGAAAATCGCGGGTTGGTATTGCAGACTGAGATTCAGGACGACCTTCAGGATGTGAATTATGATTATGATCGGATCATCCAAGTTTTAAATAATCTTGTGAATAATGCGATTAAGTTTACGAAAGAAGGGCGCGTTGAGATCGCGGCCGAAAACGAAAGAAATGGCGTCAAAATCTCTGTGCGGGATACCGGGATCGGGATACGTCCTGAGGACATGCACCGTCTTTTTCAAACATTCAGTCAGATTTATTCGGGCTCAAACCGGCGCACCGGAGAAAGCGGCTTGGGTTTGGCGATTTCCAAGCGCATTGTTGACCTGCATGGCGGTCGAATTTGGGTCAACTCGATTTATGGCCAAGGCAGTGTATTTTCGTTTGTATTACCGAGTGTGAAGTAATATAATAGGCGCACGATGATCGTCATCAAGGGGGATTTTTATGGGGGTCAAGATTTTATTAGTCGACGATGAGCCAGATATTCAACAGATTTTGAGCGTCCGATTAGAGGGCGCCGGTTATCAGGTTGTCTCTGCCGAAAACGGTGAAGAGGCGTTGCTATTAGCTGAAAAAGAGATGCCGGATGTTGTGTTGCTGGATGTTATGATGCCGGGGATTAATGGCTTTGATGTGTGTGAAGAATTGAAACGGAAAGATCCTCGAGGGAAAGTGGTGCTTTATACGGCTAAAATGGACGGAGTGGATGCGGCGCGTGCCCGTCAAGTCGGGGCTGATGATTTCACGGTTAAAACATCGGATTTTAAATATCTGCTTCAAACGATTGAAAGGGTTTTAAATTCGGAAGAAGCTCATTAATATGGGATGTGCACATTTCATCCCATCTTTTCTAAGGAACCGGGTGTAATTGGCATTTTTTAACCGAAATCACCATTTTTTCGTTAAAAAACACAACATCTAAGTATAACTACTTATTGACACACTATATATTGTGTCTATAATGAAATGTAACAACGACATTTAGTTCTATCTTTTTGATGTTATTTTCAACTTAAAGGAGGGGACTGTGGGGCCAACCGCAACAATCACCAAAATTATTAAACGTGATGGATACGCTGAAGATTTCGATCCGCATAAGATTACAGCCGCGATTTTAAAAGCCGGCCGCGCCACGGGAGAGTTTGATGAATTGATCGCCAAGAATTTAACATTGCGTGTTTTAAATATCGCGCATCAGTTAATTGCTGAGCATGCGCCAACCGTCGAGGCGATTCAGGATATTGTCGAAGAAGTTCTGATCACATCTCCGTATCGTAAGACGGCGAAATCGTATATTCTTTATCGTGATCAGCATGCGAAGATCCGTGAGATCACCTCCCGCAGTCAGGTGGGGCTCGTCGACCAATACCTTGATCGGCTGGACTGGAAAGTGAATGAGAACAGCAACATGTCTTATTCGCTGCAAGGGTTGAATAATTATATATCGACGGAAGTCACAAAGATTTATTGGCTCAATAAAATTTATCCGCCGGAAATCCGGGAAGCTCACATGAATGGGGATTTTCATGTTCATGATCTGGGGCTTTTGAGCGTCTATTGCGTCGGGTGGGATCTGCAGGATCTGTTGATGCAGGGGTTTCATGGCGCCTCCGGCAAAATGGAGTCTTCGGCGGCCAAGCATTTCCGTACAGCTTTAGGGCAGATCGTTAACTTTTTTTACACGCTTCAAGGTGAGGCGGCGGGCGCGCAGGCGTTTTCAAATTTTGATACCCTGCTGGCTCCGTTCATTCGTTACGATAATTTAGGGTACAAAGAAGTCAAACAGGCCCTGCAGGAGTTTGTCTTTAATGTTAATGTCCCGACCAGAGTGGGTTTTCAGACGCCATTCACCAATTTGACGTTGGATTTGACCGTTCCAGGTCATTTGGCTGATCAGGCCGTGATTCGCGCCGGGGCTCTGCAGAAGGAAACATATAAAGAGTTTCAGGTCGAGATGGACATATTGAATAAGGCCTTCCTGGAAGTCATGCTGGAAGGGGATGCCAAGGGACGCGTGTTTACGTTCCCGATTCCGACGTATAATATTACGGAAGATTTCGACTGGGATAATCCGAATATTGAATTGCTGTGGAAGATTACCGCAAAGTATGGGATTCCCTATTTTGCGAATTTTGTCAATTCGGACATGAGTCCGGATGACGCGCGCAGTATGTGCTGCCGGCTGCGTCTGGATAACCGTGAGCTGCGCAAGCGAGGGGGAGGACTCTTCGGGGCATCGCCGCAGACTGGTTCCGCCGGTGTTGTAACGATCAATCTTCCGCGGCTGGGATTTCTTTCTAAGAGCGCAGAAGAATTTTACAGCCGTTTGGAGCATTTAATGCAGCTGGCCAAAGAGAGCCTGGAGATCAAGCGTAAGGTTCTTGAGGAATTCACCGAGGCGGGCCTTTATCCGTATTCGAGATTTTATCTTCGCAATGTCAAGAAGCGCTTGAACCAGTATTGGCAGAATCATTTTTCCACCATCGGTTTGGTCGGGATGAATGAGGCGTGCTTGAATCTTTTCGGTGAAAACATCTCATCAGAAAAAGGGCAGAAATTTGCCGCTGATGTTTTGGATTTCATGCGTAACAAACTGGTTCAGTATCAGGAAGAGACCGGGAGCAATTATAACCTGGAAGCCACTCCGGCTGAAGGGGTCTCTTACCGTATGGCACGCACCGATAAGGACAAATTCGCGGAAATTATTTGCGCCAATGAAGATGAGTTTCAGGCAGGGAAGGAACCGTTCTATACGAATTCCACCCATCTTCCGGTCAATTATTCGGATGATATTTTTGAGGTCTTGGATATTCAGGACAACTTGCAGAGCAAGTACACCGGTGGAACGGTCCTCCATATTTTCGTAGGAGAGCGTATTCAGGATACGGAAGCGTTAAAACAGTTCATCCGGACAGTCTGTCAGAGGTATCGGATGCCGTATTTCACGATTAGCCCGACGTTCAGCGTGTGTCCCAGTTGCGGATATGTTGCCGGTGAACATGTGCTGTGCCCGAAATGCGAAGATGAGTGCGAAGTTTATTCGAGGGTTGTCGGGTATCTTCGACCGGTCCAGCAGTGGAATAAGGGCAAACAGCAGGAGTTCAGCGGACGAAAAACATTTAAAGTATGCGGATAGGCGGCTTTCAAAAAGTTTCTTTAATTGATTATCCGGGTAAAGTGGCAGCGGTTATCTTTACCCAGGGGTGTAATTTTCGTTGTCCGTTTTGCCACAACACAGAACTGGTAATCCCTTCTTGTTTTCAAAAGCCTCTCTCTCAAGAAGAGATTACCAGTTTTTTGATCACCCGTGTCGGGAAGATTCAGGGTGTTGTTGTGACGGGCGGTGAGCCGACCCTTCAAGAGGGATTAGGGGCGTTTCTTCGTACCATAAAGGAGGAGATGGGTTTCGCGATTAAGATCGACACCAATGGTACGCGGCCGGCTGTTTTGAGAAGCCTGATCCAGGATGGCGTATTGGATTTTATTGCCATGGATATTAAGGGTCCCATAGATCGGTATAGTGATTTTGTGGGGGTTTTGGTTGATGTGCGTTTGATTTTAGAAAGCATTGATTTAATAAAGAATTCCGGCATCGATTTTCAATTCAGGACGACGGTTGTCAAGCCTCTGATGAATCCTGATGATGTGACGGATACAGCAACGTTGGTCGCGGATGTTTTGAACCGATACAAACTGCAGCCGTTTGTTGCGCAGAACATGATTTTGGATCCGCGTTTGCTGGATAAAGCTCATTATACGGAAGAAGAATTGGAGAGAATCTCTGCTCAATGCCGGCAAAGCTGTAGCGCGGGTATTGCCATCGATTAACGTTCGACATGCACGGTTTAAAACACAATAACAGTTTGTGGGAGAAATATCTTTCTTCCTTTTTTATTAGCCCTTGGTTGCTCATGGCGGTCGTTGTGGTCGGGGCTGTTTTGCGTTTGGAAGGTTATCTGGACAACCCGTCATTCTGGCTGGATGAAACCTATGTGGCGACGCAAATCACCAGCCGTTCCTTCGCGGGAATTTGTTCGAATTATGCTCTCATGTTCGGCCAGCCGGAAAGCCCGATGGTTTTTTCTTTATTGGCGAAATGTTCATCGGTTGTTTTTGGCAATCATGAGCTGGCGCTGCGCCTCATCCCATTTCTATCAGCGAGTTTAGCCCTGGTGCTGCTCGCGATATTTTTAAGGCGTTTTTATTCTCCGATTGTTGCGCTATTGGCAACCGCATTGTTTGCGGTCAGCCAGAATTTGATTTATTTTGCAGCAGAGCTTAAGACTTATTCCGGGGATGTTTTAGCGGCCGTGCTCGCGTTATGGCTTTTTGAATGGGCCAGAAAACAGGAAAATGCGCGTTTGGCTTTTTTGCGCAGCGCGTACCTGGGGTCCTTATTGCTTTTGTTTTCGAACGTGACGCTCTTTTTTTTGCCGTGGATTTTCATAATGCTTTGGCTGAAATTCCGTAAAGCAAAAAATTCAAACGCTAAAATCATGTTTGTTTTGTTGCTGTGGTTATGGGCGATGACGTTTTTGTATTTGCACTTTTCTGTTTATAGCGTGATGACCGGCGATAAAGATTTGGTCGGGATGTGGCAAAATCTAGAGGGGTTTTCTTCTAAAGCCTTATTGAGTTGGGGCTGGTGGAAATGGTTTTTTAGCCGGTATGTGGTTCTGGCGAAGTTTTTATTGCCGGGCGTCTGGCCGGCCTTGACATTAGGGTTAGGATTGGTCGGCTTGGTCCGTTTAACGGGAAGGGATGTGTTGCGGTCGATCTGTGTCGCCGGCCCTATTGATCTGGTGCTTTTGGCGGCGATTTTGTCTAAATATCCATTTTACGATCGTATGATCCTATTTTTCGCGCCGAGTTTGTTTATCTGTATTGGCGAAGGCGTTGAAGTGTTTTTTAAAGCAAAGTCTTTTGTGAAACAGTTCGTGTTTTTATCCTTGATCGCGGTTTTGCTGGGATGGAATGTGCATATTGCGGCGCAAAGATTTTTTTCGAATGATGAAAAAAGACTCACGGATAACCGTGAAGTTCTGCAGTATTTAAGCCGGAATCTGCAGTCGGGCGATCAGATCATGTTTAACACTGAGGCGTTTTTTCCGTTCAGCTATTATTTTACTACGGACATGTTCTCGCGTTTTCATATCCTGGGGGAGGGGAAGGCCTATCGGGTCGGTTGCCTAAGAATTGATGATTCAGCTCGGGGGATGGGGAAAAAAGGAGAATTCCGTTATATCATCGAAGAGTCTTGGTTCGCCGGCTCCGTCTATCTCAACACGTTTTTTGATGACGGCTTTTATAAGTTTTCTGCTGAGGCTGGGCCTGCGGTAAAATCGGGACGGGCATGGCTTTTTCTTTCGCATATCAGAGATCCTCTTTTGGACGTGATCGGCATTTTGGACCTTTATGGGGAGCGGGTGCAGGGTTTTGAAGGACGGGGAGCGCGGGTTTATTTGTATGAGATGCGGTAAAAAGCTGCTGCGGTATTATTTGTCTGAATCGGTTTCCGCTGATGATTGCGTCGGCTTCGGCCGTAAAGCGAGCGTTTTGATTTCCTGCAGAAAGAGCTCGGTATTGATCGGTTTTGAATGAAAGCCATCCACTCCTGCCACAAGAAAAGAATCCTGAGTGTTGCGCCTTGCAGTCAGAATTAAAATGGGGACGTCCTTAACCTCAGAGTTTTTCTTCATTTCTTTAAAGAGGCTGAAGCCGTCCATTTCAGGCATTAAAAAGTCGCAGACCATCAAATCGGGAACGGGTTTTTCTGAAAGGCGCTGCCAGGCTTCTTGGCCGTTTGAAGCGACAATCACTTCAAATCCCACGTCACTGAGCATTTTTTTAAGAAGTTCGGTTGTTGTGGGATCATCATCAGCGATCAGAATGCGTTTGCCCTGGCCAAAGGGATCGTGTTTGGCGGGAGGTTCCGGAGTGTTTTCGGCCGTAGTCATCATAGGTTGATTGTCGTATAAACTCGTTCAAAAGTCAATCTTCAAATTAGATTTAGCAAGGCGATTTCAAGGAGTGACACCGCAAATGTTCACCTTGATTTTTAAAGAACCTGATATATAATAGAGCAAACCTTTTTACCAAAATAATAAAATCATATTAGGGAGTTATATTTTTATAGGCTGTTTTAACAGGAAAGGATTCACATGAATAGACAGAAGGTTACAATTGATGGAAATGAAGCGACGGCGTATGTTGCACATAAAGTGTCGGAAGTGATCGCGATCTATCCGATCACTCCGTCATCGAACATGGGTGAATGGGCGGATCTCTGGTCCGCGACAGAGCAGCGCAATATTTGGGGCACGATTCCCTTTGTTCAGGAGATGCAGAGTGAGGGCGGGGCTGCCGGAGCAGTGCATGGCGCTTTGCAGACGGGCGCATTAACAACGACGTTTACGGCGTCACAGGGATTATTATTGATGATTCCGAACATGTTCAAGATTGCCGGCGAATTGACGTCGACGGTTTTTCATGTTTCGGCCCGTTCCGTCGCGGCGCAGGCGTTGTCGATTTTCGGTGATCATTCGGATGTGATGGCGGTGCGGGGAACCGGGTTTGCCATGCTGGCATCGAATTCTGTTCAGGAGGCGATGGATTTTGCGTTGATTTCACATGCGGCGACGCTTGAAGCGCGGATTCCATTTTTGCATTTTTTTGACGGGTTCCGCACCTCGCATGAGGTGGCTAAGATCGAAGAGCTGACCATGGATGATTTGAAAGCGATGATCAATGATGAATTTGTTTTCGCTCATCGTCGTCGAGGATTATCCTCAGACCATCCTGTTCTGCGCGGAACTGCACAGAATCCGGATGTGTTCTTTCAGGCCCGTGAGGGAGTGAACCCGTATTACTTGAAGTGCCCTCAAATCGTGCAGGACACGATGAATAAATTTGCGAAATTAACCGGCCGGCAATACAAGCTGTTTGATTATATCGGGGCTCCCGATGCGGAGCGCGTTGTGGTTCTGATGGGTTCCGGGGCGGAGGCTGTTGAGGAAACCGTGGAATATCTCGTTAAGAAGGGAGAAAAGGTCGGAGCGGTTAAGGTTCGTTTGTATCGTCCGTTTGTGGGGGAGGCCTTTGCGGCCGCCTTGCCTAAAACCGTCAAAAAGATCACGGTTTTAGACCGCACGAAAGAGCCGGGAGCCGGAGGGGAGCCGCTGTATTTAGATGTGATCGCGGCGTTAGCGGAGTTTGGACCGGCCGCCGGGTTTAAAACACTGCCGAAAGTGATCGGAGGCCGTTATGGTCTTTCCTCAAAGGAATTCAACCCGGGCATGATCAAAGGTGTTTTTGATGAGCTGGCTAAAGCAGAGCCTAAAAATCATTTTACGGTCGGAATTAATGACGATCTTTGTCACTCAAGTATTTCTTACGATCCGAATTTCTCTATTGAAGATCCGAAAGGTGTCCAGGCGATCTTTTACGGTTTAGGGGCTGACGGGACCGTCGGGGCAAATAAAAATTCTATTAAGATCATCGGGACCGAGACCGATAATTATGCTCAGGGATATTTTGTTTATGATTCTAAAAAAGCCGGATCGGTGACAGTTTCCCATTTGCGGTTTGGTCCGAATCCGATTCATGCCACCTATTTGGTTTCCAAGGCCAGTTTTGTGGGGTGTCATCAGTCTTCGTTTTTGGAGAAGTATGGTGTGCTAGACCAGATCAAAGATCAGGGCGTGTTCTTGCTGAATACGCCTTACGGGCCTGATGAAATTTGGGATCAGTTGCCCTATGAAATTCAGGACAAGATGATTAAGCGTAACGCGAAATTTTATGTGATCGATGCCTACACGGTTGCGAAAGATACCGGCATGGGCGTGCGCATCAATACAATTATGCAGACCTGCTTTTTCGCGATCTCCGGGGTTCTTCCGAAAGAGGAGGCGATCGCGGCGATCAAGAACGCGATTAAAAAGACTTATGGTTCTAAAGGGGAAGAAATTGTAAAGAAAAATTTCAGCGCGGTGGATCACTCGCTGGCTCATCTTCACGAGGTCAAAGTTCCGGAAAAGGCGACCAGCAAGATTCATCAGAAGCCGGCAGTTCCAGAGAACGCTCCGGAATTCGTGAAGAATGTTACGGCGATGATCATGGCCGGTAAAGGCGATGAGATCCCGGTTTCGCTTCTTCCCGATGACGGGACCTATCCGACAGGAACCACCAAATGGGAAAAACGCAATATTGCCCTGCAGATCCCGGTTTGGGATGAACAGGTCTGTATTCAGTGCGGAAAATGTATCGGGGTTTGCCCGCATGCGACGCTTCGGATGAAGGCCTATGATCCAAAGATCCTGGAGGGAGCGCCGGAGACCTTTAAGTCAGCAGATGCGAAAACGAAAGAATGGGAAGGTCAAAAGTTCACGATTCAAGTTGCTCCGGAAGATTGTACCGGTTGTGTTCTTTGCGTTGAGGCCTGTCCGGCTAAGAATAAAGTTGATCCGAGCAAAAAGGCTTTGAATATGGCCTCACAGCCTCCGTTGCGCGAACAGGAACGGAAGAATTGGGAATTTTTTGAACAGATCCCTGAAATGGACCGTTCTAAAGTCCGCAAAGACGCGACTCGAACCGTTCAGGTCTTGCAGCCGTTATTTGAGTTTTCCGGCTGCTGCGCCGGATGCGGGGAGACTCCATATATCAAGCTGGTGACGCAGCTCTTTGGAGATCGCATGGTGGTGGCGAATGCGACGGGGTGTTCCTCGATTTACGGGGGGAACTTGCCGACAACGCCATATACGGTCAACGCTCAGGGTCGCGGGCCGGCTTGGTCAAATTCTCTCTTCGAGGACAATGCCGAGTTTGGTTTGGGATTCCGTCTGACGCTGGATAAGCAGGCAGAATTTGCCTGTGAGCTTGTCAAGAAACTTTCCGGGCAGATCGGCGACGGGCTTGTCAAAGCCATTTTGGGGGCTGATCAAAGCACGGAAGAGGGAATTGTTGAGCAGCGCGTGCGCGTTGAACAATTGAAGAATAAATTGAAGGCCGATAAATCATCCGATGCGGCGCATTTGCTCAGTTTGGCGGATATGCTGGTGAAAAAGAGCGTGTGGATCTTCGGCGGAGACGGTTGGGCTTATGATATTGGTTACGGTGGTTTAGATCATGTTCTGGCTTCGGGTCTGAATGTGAATATCCTGGTGTTGGACACGGAAGTCTATTCCAACACAGGGGGGCAGGCGTCGAAATCAACCCCGCGCGCAGCTGTCGCAAAATTCGCCGCCAATGGAAAACCGGTTGCCAAAAAGGATTTGGCGCGTATGGCGATGACATACGGAACGGTTTATGTCGCCGAGGTGGCGATGGGGGCTAATGATAATCAGACGGTCAAGGCGTTCTTGGAAGCTGAGGCGTATAACGGGCCGTCGATCATTCTTGCCTACAGCCATTGTATCGCTCATGGGATCAATATGTCCAAGGGGATGGATAATCAGAAGGCCGCTGTCGAGTGCGGGCATTGGCCGCTGTTTCGTTTTAATCCGGTGCTTTGGGCTGAGGGGAAAAATCCGTTGACGTTGGATTCCCGTCCGCCAAAGGTGCGGTTTGAGGATTTTGCCTACCGTGAGAATCGTTTTAACATGTTGGCAAAAATGAAGCCTGAGTGGGCAAAAGAGCTTTTGGTAAAAGCTCAGGACGATGTCAATCTGAAGTGGAAGGTTTATGAAACAATGAAGAAACAGTATGATGCGATTTTGGGAATTACAGAGGGATCGGTCTGAACTTCTTAAGGGAGAGGAAATACCTATGGATTTAAAAACACAATATCTAGGATTGAAGTTGAAGAACCCGTTGGTGGTGTCTGCGTCGCCTTTAACCAAAGAGTTTGACAATTTCAAAAGGCTCGAGGATGCCGGCGTTGCGGCCATTGTCTGTCATTCGATTTTTGAAGAACAGCTGACGCATGAGGCCGCGGAGCTGAATCAAAATTTGGTTCAGGGAACCGAAAGCTTCGCCGAGGCGCTGAACTATTTTCCGGTGGCGGAAGATTTTAAGCTCGGCCCGGAGGAGTATCTGAACCAGATCCGCAAAGCCAAAGCCAGTTTAAAGATCCCGGTGATCGGGAGTCTGAACGGCCACACGATGGGGGGCTGGACGGATTACGCCAAACAGATCGAACAGGCGGGCGCTGATGCGCTGGAGTTGAATATCTATTTTTTAGCGACTCAATTCCAGACAACACCGGATGATGTGGAGAATAATTATGAAGAAATTCTCAAGGCGGTTAAATCAGCGGTCAGCATTCCGGTTGCCGTGAAATTGAGCCCGTATTTTAGCGCCTTATCCAATTTTGTGAAATGTTTGGATGAAGCCGGCGCAGATGGGATCGTATTGTTCAACCGGTTTTATCAGCCGGATCTGGATGTCGAGAATTTGGAGGTCCTTCCGAGTATTCAATTCAGCACCTCCGCAGAATTGCGCCTTCCTTTGAGATGGATCGCGGTTCTTTATGGACAGCTTAAGGCCAGTCTGGCTGCCAATAGCGGTATCCATACCGGAAAAGACATGGTTAAGGTGATTATGGCCGGTGCAGATGTTGCCATGTCCTGTGCGGCATTTCTGATGCACGGACCGACGCAGGCCAAGGTGATGCTGAAAGAGATGGAAGCCTGGATGGAAAAAAATAAATATGAGTCTGTCGCAAAAATGAAGGGCATCTTAAGTCAGAAGACGTGTCCTCATCCTGAGAGTTTTGAGCGCGCTAATTACATGAAAGCGCTCAATGAATTTTCCGGTCATTGAGATCAGCAAATAGAAATGCAGAAAAACGGTTAGGGTTTTCATCCTAACCGTTTTTTTGTTATGATAGAACGATGTTTGTTCCAGATTCCCGGGTTTTGTATGCCGATCATTCTCTGGCGGGTTTGAGAATATTTTTTATGCAGGAAGCAGCCGTGCAATACTTGAGAGACGTGGTATAATAATTTTCTTAAAGCGTGATTTGACGGAGGGTTGGGATGAATCGAGGGTGGAAATTTTTATGTGCACTGTTGATCTTTTTTTCCGGAACAGCGGCGGCCTGGGCGGAACTCAGTGAATCAGAGAACCGGCTGATCGGTATTTTTGAGCAGACGTCTTCGTCGGTCGTTTTTATAAAAAACGCCGCGCTTCAATGGGACTGGTTTTCTGATGACATTTATGAAGTCCCGCAAGGGGCCGGCTCCGGGTTTGTCTGGGATGCCCAGGGTCATATCATTACGAATTTTCACGTTGTGTATCAGGCGGACCGGATCATGGTGATCCTGTCCGACCGTAAGGCCTATCCGGCCAAGGTTGTCGGAGTATCTCCGGATCATGACCTGGCCGTTCTTAAGATTGAAGCTCCGCCGGAGCTTTTAAAGCCGATCGAAACGGGTTCATCGCAGGACCTGAAGGTCGGGCAAACCGCCCTTTCGATCGGGAATCCTTTTGGATTGGATTATTCATTAACAACGGGCGTTGTCAGCGCGCTTGGCCGTTCGATCTCTTCGATGACGGGCCGCAAGATCCATGATGTCATTCAGACCGATGCCGCCATCAATCCGGGGAGTTCCGGGGGCCCGCTGCTGGATTCTTCGGGAAAGCTTATCGGTGTTTCAACCGCGATTTTCAGCCCGTCCGGCGCCAATGCCGGAGTGGGATTCGCGATTCCCGTTGATGAGGTAAAGCGCGTGGTTCCGCAATTGATCAAATACGGGCGTGTCAAACGACTTGGGATCGGCGCAAATTTGGTTCCGGATAATGTCCGGCAGCGTATTGGGGTCAAGGGGGCGATGATTTTAGAAGTGGAGCCCGGAAGCAGCGCGGCTGAAGCCGGGGTTCAGCCCACCACGCGGGATGAATCAGGAAATATTGTCTTCGGGGATGTGATCCTTGAGGTGGGTGGCCAGCCGGTTCATAATAATGATGAGCTTCTTTATTTGATCGAGCGGAATTATAAAGAGGGGGATCAGGCGGAATTCACGATTTATCGAAACGGAACACGGATCGAAAAGTCGATTGTGTTGCGGGAATTGTAGGGAATGTCCCTTTGGGGGTGATCAAGCATGCCGAGCATAGAATTTAAATATATTTACGGTCCGGTGTATTCCTGGAGGTTGGGACTTTCCTTAGGGATCGATCCGATTGCGCGGAGCGAAAAAATTTGCAGCATGGACTGTGTGTATTGCCAGTTGGGCGCAACCGATATTTTGACGCAGGACCGGCAAGTTTTTGTGGCGACCCAGGATATTCTGGATGAGGTCAACGCCTTTGAATATCCGCAGCCCATTGATTATTTGACTTTTTCCGGACGGGGAGAACCGACCTTAGCCGAGAATTTGGGAGAGATGATCCGTGCGCTGAAAAGTTGCCGGAGTGAAAAAATCGCGGTGATCACCAACTCGACGTTGTTTTCGGATCCGCGGGTCCGTGAGGATCTGTTGGCCGCGGATTGCGTTTTGGCGAAGCTGGATGCCTGTGACGGAGACGTGTGCCGTGCGGTGGCCAGGCCTCAGGAGGATTTTCGATTTGACAAAATGGTTGAAAGTATGCGAATATTTAACAAGGAATTCTCCGGAAAATTCGCGCTGCAGATCATGTTTGTGCCGGAAAATAAGGAACGGGCGGCTGACATTGCGGCCCTTGTCCGTGCCATCGGTGCCGAGGAGATCGAATTGAATACGCCTTTGCGGCCCAGCGGCTCTGCGGCGCTCAGCCCCGAGGAGATGCAGGCCGTTAAAGCCTGTTTTTCGGATTTACCGGTCACGATGGTCTATGAGCGCAAGCGTCAGACCGCACAGGCTTTTGATCAAGGGCAGACAGAAAAAAGACATGGGAATTATACCGGGTTATAAGACAAGCGCATGACAGAGATCTCATCAGAAAAACTCAAAGAGCTTAAAGATAAAATCCGCTCGCTTCCTCAGCGCATTATTGAGGCCCAGGAGTATGAGCGCCACCGGATCTCCAAAGAGATTCATGATGAATTGGGCCAGTCGTTGGCGACTTTGAAAATGCTGATTCAATCCAGCGTCCGACCCGAATATTTAGAGACCCGGCTGAATCGACGGTCCTATGAGCGGGTCATTGCCTATATTGATGAGATCATCGAGAAATCCCGGAATATCGCGACGTCATTACGGCCCAAAGTGATCGAGACGATGGGTCTGACTTTAGCATTAAAGAAACTCATTTCGGATTTCAGAAAAAATAAGAGATTGAACATCCGCGCCCAAGTCGGGAATCTGGATGATCTTCAGTTTCACGGGGAGCCGGTGAATCTCTACAGAATCGTTCAGGAATCCCTGGCGAATTTGCAGCATCATGCCGAGGCGGCCAATGTTGAGATCCTGTTTCGAAGGGGAAAGCAAGGTCTGACGCTGATCATCAAAGATGATGGGAAGGGATTCTTACCGAGCGATATTCATTCTGATGATGGAAGGCACGGACAGGGCCTTTCGACGATGCAGGAACGGGCCCGGCTGCTGAAAGGCGAGCTGGACATTCAGTCTGAGCCGGGACAAGGCACGACGATCCGTTTGTATGTTCCGATGACCGTAAAGAATGAGGAAGAATGAGCGAGTACCGGGTGATTATAGCAGATGACCATCTGATGTTCCGGGCCGGCTTGCGGAGTTTGATTTCGCCGCAATCGCATTTGAAGATTGTCGGTGAAGCGGCAGACGGATTTGAACTTCTTGAGATGCTGACAAAAGTCAAATGCGACCTAGTGGTGATGGATCTTTCGATGCCCAGC
>JBBRHV010000020.1:0-34461 GCA_038222225.1 Candidatus Omnitrophota bacterium | reverse complement strand
GGACTGTGTTCTGGGCCTCTTCGGGATCTCTTAAACGGCTGAGCGCAAAGCGGTAAAGATAGTTGCCGTGCAAATCAACCCATTGTTCCGGGCTGGAAAGTTTTCGATCGGGTTGTTGTGTTTGTTCATTCATAGTCATTCCTTAATGGAATATACTGTAGCAAGAAAAAATATTTTTGGCAATCCTAATTTTTTGTAAGGCTGACCAAAGAGGGGCGACAAAAATACAGGAGGCCGGATGATGATAAGTCGTCGACAAAACAGAACAAATAATTTTAAAAAACGGTCAGAAGCTGTGTAAAAAGGATTGAAAGAAGGGCTTTTTTTCTTAAGAGAGCGTTATTGAGATCAGCCTGACATGGGATTCCGAATTCTGTTGGGTTTAGTGTGAATGATTCAAGACAAGGAGTTTTCTATGAAGCGGGTGTGTTGTGTGTGTAATCTTTACCAGAACAGTTGGGATTCCGGTAAAAAATCTAAAAAGCAGAGGCACGTCTTCTTTTTCGATATAAAGCAAAAAGAATCATTAGACTTCGATGATAAAAGTGGCTTTAAGAGCAGCGTTAAGTATTGGAAAGAGAAGAAAGGCTGATATCAGCTGGAGGAAGGCAACAAGGAATTGATTGATGAAACTCGGGAGGAATAAGACAAAAAGTCATAAAGAATAGGGATTTTCCGAAAAAAATACATCCTAATTTAGCTTGTGCCAATATTTCAGACTGGATTGCTTCGAAGTCATACCTCTTTAGGCCTATCTTAAGATCTGCAATGTTTTTCTCAATCGATATTGGTGGCGGCAGATTGGATGTATTTTTTTGGATTTGGTGGAGGCTTAAATTTTATATATAAATCTTAGTATCAGTATATTGACGGGGCGATATTAAAATGCTAGAATATCGCAATATTTATTGTTAACTTGTTTGATATTTTGTCGGGAAGTAGCGCAGCTCGGCTAGCGCGCAACGTTCGGGACGTTGAGGCCGTGGGTTCAAATCCCACCTTCCCGACCATTCTTCAGTTAAAAAAACCGCATCAGCAGCCCTTTCTCTATGTTAGAAAGTATTATTGATCATTCACGCATGTCTGAAATGAGCATATTTTTTAAAAATATTCTGCAGTGGAGCGGCATATGATTTTAATACATGTGTTTTATAAAGGGGTTGTTCAGGGGGTTGGGTTCCGTTATACAGCTCAGCGCATCGCAAAGAATTTAGGAATGTGCGGGTGGGTCCGGAATTGCCCTGATAGTCGAGTGGAGATCAAAGTTCAAGGTCTTAAAGATTCCGTGGAAGGGTTTATGGCCCAGCTTGAGGAGCATTTCCGCGACAATATCCGGGAGAAAGAACTTTATTACGAAAATCATCTCGAGCCGTTTGAGGGATTTAATATTACTTTTTAGATATGGTAAAAGAACAGATCCGAAGACAGATTGAAGCGCTGGTTGCTGAAATTCGCAGGCATAATGATCTCTATTATAATCAGGAGCGGCCCGAGATTTCGGATGCGGAATATGATCGGCTTCTTGAACAATTGCGAGCCTTAGAAGAGGCGCATCCTGATTTTAAACTTCCAGATTCTCCGACGCAGAGAGTGGGCACTGAGGTCCAGGATAAGAAGCGGGCGTTCCGCAGTGTCCGGCATCAGGTCAAAATGCTTTCATTGGACAACACTTATTCCATGGATGAAATCCGGGCCTGGCATAAGAGGATTCAGAAAACGCTGGGGGATCAGGCGATTGAGTTTGTTGTGGAGCTGAAGATGGATGGGGTGAGCGCTGCGTTTCGTTATGAGCAGGGCAGGTTTTTTTCGGGGGCAACGCGTGGGGATGGCGAATTAGGCGAAGATATTACCGAGAGCCTGCGAACGATTCCGGAAATTCCGGACTCGTTGACGGCTGCGGAGGGTAATCTTCCTGGGCTGATCGATATCCGCGGTGAAGTGTATATGACGCGCGAAAATTTTGACAGCATCAATCGGGAGCGGACAGAACGCGGCGAAGAACCATTTGCCAACCCGCGCAACGCGACCAGCGGCTCATTGAAACTTTTGGATAAAAAAGAATTTTCCAAGCGTTCGTTGAGAGCCTTTATCCATTCATTTGGGGCGCTGGATGGCGGCCGAAATGTTGTGGATCAATGGAGTTTTTTGTTGTATATGAAGGCTCTTGGCTTTCCGGTGAATTCCAATACCCGTTTGTGTAAAAATATTGATGAGGTCATTGCTTTCTGTGAAGAGTATCAAACCAAGCGGGAAGGGCTTCCTTATGACGTTGACGGTGTTGTGATCAAAGTGAATTCGTTCAGCCAGCAAACCGAGCTTGGGGTCACTCAGAAAAGTCCCCGCTGGGCAGCGGCTTTTAAATTTCCTGCGCAGCAGGCTACCACGGAAGTCGTTCGGATCGACGCGCAGGTCGGCCGTACAGGAGTTTTAACTCCGGTGGCCAGGCTGAAGCCCGTTGAATGCGGAGGTGTTACGATCTCAAGCGTGACCTTGCATAATTTTGATCAGGTTAAAAAACTCGGGATTCGAATCGGGGATCGGGTTTTGGTCGAGCGGGCCGGGGATGTGATTCCCAAGGTTGTGAAGGTTGTTCAATCCGGGTCGTCGGACGTTCAGGATTTTTCTGTGCCGCAACGCTGTCCGGAATGCGGCGGAAAAGTTCTGAAAGAAAGTTTGGAGCTGGTGGCATATCGGTGCATCAATCCGTCGTGTCCTAAACAGCTTGAACAGGGCATTCTTCATTTCGCGTCTCGCGCTGCGATGGATATTGAAGGAATGGGAGAAGCGGTGGTGAAGCAATTGCTGGCTCAGGGAATGATCAAGGATATTGCGGATATTTATAGGTTGAAGAAAAAAGACATTTTGAATTTGGAACTATTTAAGGATAAGAAGGCGGACAATTTGCTTGCCGCGATCGAAGAGAGCAAAAGCCGTCCGTTATCGAAATTTCTATTTGGATTGGGGATCGCGCATATCGGGGAGCGGGGATCGTTCGCGCTGGCACAGACATTTCAGACGATGGAGGCCTTGATGGAGGCCTCGTTGGATGAATTGACCGCGATTTATGATTTTGGGCATGTGATGGCCCATTCCATCAAAGAGTTTTTGAAGCAAAAGGCGGTCCGTTCGTTGATCGAGAAATTCCGCCGTGCCGGTGTGAATATGATCGAGCCGATCGAGGTCAGGGGCGGAGAGCTGCTGGGCAAAAAATTTGTTCTGACCGGAGTCCTTTCCGGGATTCCTCGCCGGCAAGCCGAGGCCTTGATTATGCGCAAAGGTGGCGAGCTTTCGTCTTCTGTCAGCAAGAATACGGATTTTGTTGTGGTCGGCGACAATCCGGGTTCGAAATATGAGCAGGCCAAGGACTTGAGGATAACCATAATTAACGTGCAGCAATTCCGGGAGATGGTTCATGACTAATAAAAATTCAGCAAAGTGGAAAGCAGCGTTCGGTGTGGTATTGGTCATTATGTTCTGTATGTCGCTGGAGGGATGTACATCGGTGCGCAGAAAGTTTGTCCGTAAGAAAAAGAATGTTCAGGAAGAAGAGGTGATTCCGGTGCTCAACCCGATCGATTATCCGCCTCCGGTCTTGACGTCCATGGACCGTTATCAGCAATTTTATGACATGTTCAGGATTTGGCAGAAGGATATTTTGATGACATTGGATGAGCGGCCCAGCGACAAGCAAATTCTTTATAAATTATCCCAGATGGCGGTCCAGATGGAGGGGATGAAGGGTTTGATTAAAGGAGAGGCGCTGAATTATCTGAAGACCGCGATTTCTGAATATGAAGGAATTTTGGCGGCGTATGAAAAGCCGGCGGCGTTTCGTTCGGCGGTTGTGATCAAAGGGCGCGTGAAGAAGGTGGGCGATATGGTTCTACGGAACTTAAAATCAGATCTCATCAAAAAGGATTTGATCAATTGATATGGAAGAGCTTATAGAGGGATTTTTGAGTTATTTGGCTGTTGAGCGGGGGCTTGCCGATAATACGTTGTTGGCTTACCGCAGAGATCTTCTGAAATACGCTGAATTTTTGGGAGGCAGATCCGTCAAGTCTTTGAGTGCCGTTCGTCGGAAAGATGTTACGGATTTTATTTTCAGCCAGAAAGAGGGGGGATTGCAGGTGACCTCCATTTGTCGCAGTCTGGCGGCGGTTAAAACACTCCATCGATTTTTGGTCCGGGAAAGCGCCTGCAAGGAAGACCCCACGGCGCTGGTGGATACACCAAAGATCTGGAGACGGATTCCGGATATTCTTTCCCAGCGGGAAGTGGAAGCTCTGATCCGGGCGGCAGTGGGGAAGACCGTTCAGCATCAGCGGGACTACGCGATGATTGAGCTTTTGTATGCGTCGGGAATGCGTGTTTCGGAACTGGTGAATCTCACGGTTGAAAGTGTGAATTTGGACATGGGGTATGTGCGGTGTATCGGCAAGGGAAGTAAAGAGCGGATTATTCCCATTGGTCGGCAGGCTCGAGAGGCCGTGAAGAAGTATTTGGGAGAATCGCGTCCGGTGTTGGCCAAGGGCGGATGCGCGTACATGTTTGTGAGCCGTTTGGGCAAGCGGCTGAGTCGGCAAAGCGTTTGGAAGATTATTAAGCGCTGCGCGCTGAAAGCCAAAATTCATAAGGTTATAAAACCGCATACATTGCGGCACTCTTTCGCGACCCATTTGCTGGAACGGGGGGCGGATCTGCGTTCGGTCCAGGAAATGCTGGGTCATGCGGATATTTCAACTACACAAATTTATACGCATGTTGATCGGGAACGGTTACGCCGGGTTCATAAGGAATTTCATCCAAGAGGGTAAAGGCTCCATATGAAAGAGATTTTAAAGGGCTTGGATCGGGATGTTGGTTTGTTGATGCGCGAGATCGGGGTCTATGCCGATTCGCGGGAGATTTCTGCGCGGTTGGTTGGCGGTATTGTGCGCGATACGTTTTTGGGGCGGAAAAGCCGTGATATGGATATTGTGATCGAAGGAAACGCCGTGGACTTTGCCCAGAGATGGGCGAAGGAAAAGGGGCTTTTGATCAAGGTGCATCCTCGATTCGGAACTGCGACTGTGTTTGTGAATTCGGCACTGTATGTGGATTTTGTCACGGCCCGTAAGGAAACATATCCGGTTCAAGGGGCACTGCCGCAGGTGAAGCCTTCGACCTTTGAAGATGATGTTGTGAGGCGCGATTTTACGATCAATGCATTGGCGGTCAAATTGAACAGAAAAGAATATGGTCGGATCGTTGACGGGTGTCAGGGGTGGGAGGATCTTCAAAACAAAGTGATTCGTGTTTTTCATGAGGAAAGCTTTGCGGATGATCCGACGCGTGTTTTGAGAGCGATCCGGTTTGAGCAGCGTTTTGGTTTTCATCTGGAGCGTTCGACCCTTCGGATTTTGAAAGAGGCCCTGAAAAAGGGGCTGGATTTTTCCGTGAGCCGTCCCCGTTATTTTACGGAATTCCGGCGGTTCTTTTCAGAGAAGAATCCATGGAAATGTTTAAACCGGCTGGAGGGGTTGGGGGGCGACGCGTTCTTGAAAACGCTTGAGTATGATGCGGATTTTCTTTATGGTTTGCATCTTCGGGTTAGCCAGATGAAGACGAAGATTTCCGGATTCGAACATTGGTCGATGCTTTATATATTGGGGTTGTTTTGGAAGCTGCCTTCGGGACGCTTGGAGGATCGCGCGAATTCTTTTCAGCTGTGCAAAGCGGAAAAGGCGCTGATCCGGCAGCTGCCTGCCCTTGAAAAAGTTGTGAGTCGTTCCGGGCTTAAGCGCGGCGAGGAGTTTTTAAAAGCCATGGATCAGTTTTCAAATGAAATCATTTTCTTTGTGCGGGCGGCAAATTTGAGTACAATAACAAGTTCAGCGTGGAAGTCTTATTTAACCCGGCGCAGGGGTGAGGAGTTGTAAGATGGGTCGTATGGAACGTATTAATCAGCAGATGAAGCGCGAGATCAGCAATATCATTCAAAAGGATCTGCAGGATCCGCGGTTGGAGTTTGTCTCCATCACCGAGGTGAGTGTGAGTCCGGATTTTAAAAATGCCCGGGTTGGATTCAGCGTGTTGGGTCCTCAGGAAAATGTGGATGAGATTGAGATTGTTTTGCAGAATGCGGCGGGGGCAGTCAGGCGATTGGTCGGTGAGCGGGTCAATCTCCGCAATACGCCCCGGGTCAATTTTGTTTATGACCCTTCCATTCTGTATAGCAGCAAGGTTGAAGAGACGTTAGACGATATTAAAGAGTCTGCTCCGTTTGATTATTTGGATGACCTCCGGGAGGGGGAAGGAAGCGATCAAGAGGAGGCCAATGGTTAAAAACGCAAAAAATTTTTTGGATTTGATCCGCCGGTCACAAACATTTTTGATTTGCGCTCATGTGAATCCTGATCCCGATGCCTTTGCCTCTGAAATCAGTTTGGCGATCTATCTGGAGTCGCTCGGCAAGAAGGTTCATGTGATCGCGGAAGATCTTCCTTCTGAACATATGGGCTTTATGCCTGGCATGCGAAAAATTCATGCGCTTGGAAGACGGAACAAGATTGACTATGATGTGGCGATTATTATGGATTGCGGGGATCTGGGGAGGATTGGTAAAGTGCAGCGTTTGCTGAAAGACGATAAGCCGGTGGTGAATATTGATCATCATGTGACCAATACCTATTTTGGAAAGCTTAACTATGTTGACCCCAAGGCATCGTCGACTTCCGAATTGATTTATGAGCTGCTGAAGAGTTGGAAGGCCCCTTTATTCAGGGACATCGCCTACTTGATTTACATCGGTATTATGACGGACACCGGATCGTTTCGATATACCAATACGTCCAGTCATACTCATATGATTATCGCGGAATTATTGAAGCATGATTTTTTGCCCCAAGACGCGTTCAAGGTGGTTTATGAGAATGTTCCGTTGGTGGATTTAAAATATTTTACCAAGGTGGCCAGTGAATTTGACGCGCTTTACGACGGGGCTTTGATCTGCGTGGATTTGCCGAAAAGGATTCTGAACAAGTTTTCGAGGCAGTTCGATCTGCGGGATAAGATCTTCGGCCTTCTGCGGTCCATCAAGGGAGTGGAGGTTTTGATTATTTTCACGGAAGACGGCAGGAGCCGGACACGGGTGAATTTCCGTTCGCAGGGCTTGGTGGATGTGGCGAAAATCGCGTATTTTTTTAACGGAGGAGGGCATAGCAAGGCCAGCGGCTGTGTCTTGGAGTGCGGCATGAAGCTGGCGCGCCGCCGGGTTCTCAAGCGTGTTGTGCAGGATTTCGAGAGGAAAGGCAGAACATGAGGCATTTTACGAAGTCGAGCACGTTAAACGGAATTGTGGTGGTCAATAAGCCGTCGGGGATGACATCGCATGATGTGGTAGCCCGGGCACGCAGGATACTGGGGTTAAAAAGAATAGGGCATGCCGGAACGCTGGATCCTTTGGCGACGGGAGTTCTGGTTCTTTTGGTCGGTCCCTCAACAAAGCTGTTTGATAAGTTTATGACATTTGATAAAAGTTATTGCGCCACCATGATCCTGGGAAGGAGGACGACAACGGCAGATATTCAGGGTGAGACAATATGCGAGAAGGAATACGGCCATGTTACAGCCGAGAATGTGGCGGATGTTCTGAAGGAATTTGAAGGAGAGATTGACCAGATCCCGCCGATGGTGTCGGCCTTAAAGATCAACGGCAAGCGTTTATATGATTTGGCGCGTCAGGGAATTAAAGTTGAGCGTGAGCCCCGGCGAATTGTGATCAGTCACATTCAGCTTTTGAAGTTTCATTCGCCGCAGGTGTCGTTCTCTCTGCAGTGTTCCAAGGGGACTTATGTGCGCCAGGTGGCTGAGGATGCGGGGGAGCGTTTAGGATGCGGGGCCTGTATTTCACAAATCGAGAGGACCCGTGTTGGGCCGTTTTCCATCGAGGGATCGGTGGAATTGGAGGCATTAAAATCGGAGCATGTCCATCTTTGGACAGGTGAAAGTTCTTCCTAGCTGATGAACATTATTCGTCGCATAAGCGATTTACGAAAACCTTTCAAGCGCCCGGTGCTGGCGATGGGTGTTTTTGACGGGCTGCATCATGGCCATCGCAAGTTGATTGCTAAGGCCATTCAAAGGGCACGCGTCATCGACGGACAGGTTGTCGTCATCACGTTTGACCCTCATCCGCGTCAGGTTGTGCATCCTCAAAAAGATCTAACGTTGATTTCTTCATTGGCCTATCGGTTGAAACTGCTGGAGGAAATGGGCGTTGATGTCTGCATTCTCGTCAAATTCACAAAACGTTTCTCATCGATGGAGCCTGCTGTTTTTATCCGGAGATATGTTCAGCAGCGCATCGGGGCGGTCGAGATTGTTGTGGGTGATGATTTTTGTTTTGGAAAAGACCGTCGAGGGAATGTCGGAGCCTTGAAGGAGCTCGGCGGAGAATGCGGCTTTCAGGTGCGCGTGATTTCAACACGGCAACGGGGGGCTAAGCAGGTCAGCAGTTCTCGTATCCGAGAATTTATCCGTGAGGGAGACATTGATCACGCTCAGCATCTTTTGGATCGGCCGGTCGCTGTCTACGGGCGGGTTGTCCGTGGGGACCGGCGGGGAAGACTCTTGGGTTATCCGACGGCAAATCTGAATCCCCATACAATCGGAATGGCGCCGATGGGTGTTTATTGTGCGAGGGTGAGCATCAAAGACCGGGTGTATTTCGGAATGGCCAATATCGGACACCGCCCGTCGTTTAAAGGCCGGGGTCTGGTAAATATCGAAGTGCACATCTTTGAGTTTAAGGGTGATTTGTACGGTCAAAATATTTTAATTGAATTTTTAAAACGTGTTCGCGATGAGCGCGCCTTCCCCGATCAGGCGGCTCTGATCGAGCAGCTCCACCGGGATGCTGTTTCGGCCAAGCAGTGGTTTAAAGAACATTCTTTTCCTATTTAAAAATCCGCACCTATTCTTCTAATTTTTTCGCGCTTTTTTTGAAGCAATCCCCACTACATTTTGTACTTTTTGTCAATTCGTACACAACTTGTTGTATTGCAATAAAATATGGAATAATTTTATTGACAGCGTCCCTACGCTTAGATATACTTGACGTGTAAGTGGAGCAAAGTGGAGTGAAGTGGTTTAAACGCTAACCGGAAGACCCTCATGTTTTACGGTGAATATTCACATAGTATTGATCGTAAAGGACGCATTATCCTTCCAGCCCGATTTCGTGATGTCTGTCAAGAATACGGGATTGATAAATTTTTTGTGACCCGCGGCCTCGATAAGTGTATCTTTATGTTCAGCCAGGAAGAATGGCGGACTCAAGAGCAAAAATTCAAGTCCATGTCGTTTACAAAACGGGAATCGCGTAATTTCAATCGGCTCTTCTTTTCCGGCGCTGCTGATATTGTCCCGGATAAACAGGGCCGTTTTGTCATTCCACAGTATTTAAAGTCCTACGCTCAGATTGAACAGCAGGTTGTTGTGATTGGAGTTTCGACGCGCATTGAGATCTGGGCTGCTGATGTTTGGCAGCAATTTTATGAACAAAGCAATGGTTCCTTTGAAGACATCGCCGAAAATATGATTGGCCTTTAATAAGCCAGTACGGATTGAGGAGAAATGTTGGTTAGCACCGCTGAGGATATATTAATAGAAATGAGCGAGGATCAAGTGCACATTCCGGTTATGAGCAAAGAGATTCAGGAGGGGTTGAATCTTCAGCCGGGGAATGTGTTTGTTGATTGCACGCTTGGTTTGGCCGGGCACGCCGCTGAGGTGGTCAAAGTTTTGGGGCCGGAGGGGCGTATTGTTGGCATCGACCGGGACGCGTCATCGCTTGCTGTTGCTGAGCAGCATCTATCCGGGTTTAACGGAAAAAAAGACTTTGTTCACAGTGATTTTCGCTACATTGAAAACATTTTAAATGATTTGAATGTGGACAAGGTCAATGGTATTTTACTGGATTTGGGGATCTCCAGTTTTCAGTTGGATAATCCCGATCGCGGATTTTCGATCCGTTTGAACGGTCCGCTGGATATGCGCATGGATCAGGAAAATTTCATTTCCGCATATGACTTGGTCAATTCCCTTTCTGAACGGGAATTGGCCATTATTTTGAAGAAATACGGAGAGGAACGCTGGCATTATAGAATTGCACGGTTTTTGGTCGAGGAGCGCACAAAGCATCCGATTGAGACCACGCGGGAATTGAGTCACGCGGTCTTGCGTGCGATCCCTGCGCACAACCGCCATCAGCGGATCCATCCGGCGACGCGGACCTTTCAGGCATTTCGCATCGCGGTGAATCGCGAACTGGAAAGCCTGGAGATGGCCATGGAGCATTGCGTAAAACGGTTAGCTCCCGGAGGGCGGATCTGTGTGATTTCGTTCCATTCGTTGGAAGACCGTATTGTGAAACACAAATTTCGTCAGATGGCCAAAGACGGATTGCTGAATTTAATAACTAAAAAACCTTTGCGCCCGAATGACGAGGAAACGTCTCAGAATATTAGGGCTAGAAGTGCACGCTTACGTATCGCTGAACGCGAGGAGGGGTAGACCATGAAATTGATGAAATTTATCCAGTTTATGTTTGTGGTAACATTGGTGGCGATGATCTATGTGCACATGCAAATGCGAATTTTCTCCTTGGCCTATGACGGCAAGAAGCGGGAACAGAAGATTACTCAGTTGAAAGAAAACAACGGATCAGTGGCCTATGACATTTTAGAGTTGAAATCAGCGAGCCACTTGGGCCGGAAAGTTTTGAAACAGGACCGGACCTTGAAATTTTATGATCAGAACAATATTGTCCGCTTAAAAGCGGACCGGTTAGACGACTCGGAGACACAGCAGCTGGCCGCTAATGAAAAAGTGAATCCATTTTTAAAGCTGCTTTCATTCCGGGCTCAGGCAGAAGCCCGTGCAGCAGAACATCGTCCGTTAAAGCCTTGGTATCGATAGAAAGAAGGCTGTGATTTTTGCGGCAGCCGACCAAAAAAATAAAATCAGATCTTTAACCCATCCCTAATTGCAAGAGCGAGACGTGTATATTAGAAGAAATCCGCTACGTTTTATGTCGGTGGTCCTATTTATTGTTATTGCTCTTGCATTCTTTTCGTTTAAGCTCATCTGGATCCAGTTGTTCCGATCCCAGCATCTAGAAAAATTAGCCAAGAGGCAGCACAATCATTCGGTCGAAATTGACCCGATCCGTGGAACCATTTATGATTGCCGGGGACGGCCGTTGGCGCTGAATATTGCGGCGTATTCTTTGTATGCCAACCCCCGGCAAATGACAGATGAGGACAAAGCCAAGGCGATGGCGAAACTTCCTCAGATTCTCGGTTTGCCTCCGGTTTTTATAAAAGATCGCTTATCGCGGGATAAGTTTTTTGTGTGGATTGAGCGGAAAATGTCTTTGGCGGTCACCGAAGAGGTGAGGGCTTTAAAGATCAGCGGGTTGGGTTTTATCAGAGAGAGTAAACGGCATTATCCCAACAATTATTTGGCAGCGCATTTGATCGGGTTTGCCGGTATTGATAATCGTGGCCTGGAGGGTTTGGAACTTCAGTTTGACGAGTATTTAAAGGGTGAGAGCGGCTGGATGAACATTGTGCGGGATGCCCGGCAAAGGGATTTGCTGATGGATCGAGGATTTCTCCCGCCGAAAGACGGGTTTCACATTGTTCTAACCATTGATGAAACGATTCAATTTATTGCCGAGGAAGCGCTGCAAAAAGCTTTTGAGGAGAATCATGCTCTGTCCGGCACGATCATTGTGATGAATCCCAAAACCGGAGAGATCCTGGCTTTGGCCAACCGGCCAACCTACGAATTGAGCAATCCGGGCGTATCGGATGAAGCAAGCCGCACGAACCGGGCGATCGCTTATGTTTATGAGCCGGGTTCGGTCTTTAAGATCGTCGCGGCGACCGCCGCCTTGGAGGAAAATGTTTTCAAAGAGGAAGATGTGATTTTTTGCGAGAATGGAACTTATAAAGTGGGGAATCATATTCTGCATGATCATTCCTCCCATGGGAAGTTGACGTTCCAGCAGGTGATCGAACAGTCGAGCAATATCGGAACAACCAAGGTGGCGCAGAAAATGGGGCCGGATATTTTTTACAAATATGCGCAGCGTTTTCATTTTGGACAACTGACCGGGATCGATCTTAGAGGGGAGGTCGGAGGCGTTCTGAAACATCCGTCACGCTGGTCAGCGACATCGATCGGGGCTTTGCCGATCGGTCATGAGGTCACGGTCACGCCTTTACAGCTGGTCTGCGCGATTTCCGCTGTTGCCAACGGGGGAGTTTATATGAAGCCCTTCGTGGTAAAGTATATTACTGACCATCAGGAGTTGGTCATCCAGGAATTCCAGCCGCAAGAGATCGACCGGGTAATGACTTTAGAGACGTCCGAGCGGTTGAAAAAGATACTCCAGGGCGTTGTGGAAAATGGAACGGGGAAAAAAGCGCGCGTCAAAGGTGTTTCGGTCGCAGGAAAGACTGGGACATCTCAAAAAGTCGTCGGCGGTCAGTATTCTCATGACAAATTTTTTGCTTCTTTTATCGGGTTTGCGCCTGTGGAAGACCCTAAAATTGCCGCGGTTGTCATGTTTGATGAGCCGCATCCGAATCATTACGGCGGGACCGTTGCGGCGCCGGTGTTTCAGGAGATGCTGGTTGATGCATTGAAATATTTAGAAGCGATCGAACAAGGGCTGTGAGATGAAATTACGCGAACTCTTAGCGGGTAGTATTGCATTGGATCGTTCCTGTGATCAGGCGGATGCGCTGGTATCAGGCATTTGCTGTGATTCCCGGCAGGTCACTGCGCAGAGTGTGTTTGTGGCGATCCAGGGTGCGGCGGGACACGGCAACCAGTTTATCAGTGATGCCTTGGACCGAGGCGCGTGTTGTGTGATCGTCCCCAAGGGTTGCCGGCCAAGCGGTCTGCCGGACCATGTGATCGAAGCGGAAGAGGTTTTTTCGGTATTCACAAAGCTGCTTCAGCGGTTTTACCGTTTACCGTCGGATAATATGGCATTAACCGGCATCACTGGAACCAACGGAAAGACCACCATTACCTATCTTTTGGAATCCATCTTTGTGGCGGCCGGACAGTCGTGCGGGGTGATCGGGACGGTGAATTACCGCTATCATGATCGGATCGTTGCGGCCAAAAATACCACGCCGAGTCTTGCGGATAATTACCGGATCCTGCGCTGTATGGCCGATGAGCAAGTGGGGCATTGCGCGATGGAAGTTTCTTCTCATGCCTTGGTTCAGAAACGGGTGGCGGGGCTGTATTTTAAGGACGCGGTATTTACGAATTTGACCAGCGATCATTTGGATTATCATCGCACTCAGGAAGAGTACTTTCAGGCAAAAGTCAAATTGTTTGACGGGAGCGTCGAAATAGAACATGCGGTGATCAATGTGGATGATCCGTTCGGACAGCGGCTGGTGAAACTCTGTTCTGCGCAGAAAACGACCTATGGTTTTCACCGGGATGCGGATTTGGCGGTGGTGTCCTGCGATATCACATTAGATGGAACGGAGTTTGTTTTGCGGATGCCGGATGGTGAGCAAAAGTTTACAACGCGCTTGATCGGGCGGCATAATGTTTCAAATATCATGGCAGCGGTGGGGGCGGCTCTTCATCAGGGCTTGACGATGCGGGATATTCAGGCCGGTGTATCGGCTTTGAAGGTTGTTCCCGGGAGGCTGGAACGGATTGAAGGCAGGCATGATTTTCATGTCTTTGTGGATTACGCGCACACCGAAGATGCTCTGTGGAATGTGCTGTCCAATTTAAAGCAGTTAGCCCCGGCCCGGATGATTACGGTCTTTGGATGCGGCGGGGACCGTGACCGGACCAAGCGTCCTAAAATGGCCCGTGTGGTGGGTGAATTCTCTGACTGGGCGATTGTCACCAATGATAATCCGCGCAGTGAGGACCCCCAGGCGATCGCGGCGGAGGTTGTTTGCGGCTTTTTCGGCAGTCAGTATGAGGTTATCTTGGATCGTGTTCAGGCGCTTGAGCAGGCTTTTGCAATCGCCCGTCCGCAGGATGTGGTTTTGATCGCTGGCAAGGGCCATGAAGATTATCAGATCTTTAAAGATCGAACCGTTCATTTTGATGACCGGGAAATGTCGCGGAAATTATTATCTCAAATCACAAGCCGGGAAGAATAAATGTTCACAGTCAAACAGATCAAAGAAATGACAAAGGGAACGCTTATCAATGGGTGTTTAAAGAGGCGAGTGTCCGGCATTTCGATTGATACCCGTTCACTGAAGAAGGGCGACGCCTTTGTCGCGATCCAAGGGGTTTATCAAGATGGGCATGAATTTATACCAAAGGCGATTGAACAAGGAGCGGCCCTGCTCATTGTCTCTAAAGGCTCTTTTAAGGGCATCCCGAAAGATATGGCAGTGATTTGTGTTGAAGACACGACGGAAAGTTTGGGCCAAATTGCCAAAGTTTACCGGAAGCGCTTTCAGATCCCGGTGATTGCGGTTACCGGATCGGCCGGAAAGACCACGACCAAAGACTTGATCGCTCAGGTGCTGTCCACAAAATTCCGTGTTTTAAAAAACCATGCCTCATTCAATAATCAATGGGGGGTGCCGTTAACGATTTTAAATATGCGCCCTTTTCATCAGGCGGCTGTGATCGAAATCGGAACCAATGCTCCCGGAGAAATTGAACGGCTGGCGCGTATTGTTCAGCCCACCGTCGCGGTTTTCACCAACATCGGCCCGGCTCATTTAAAAGGTCTGGGTTCCGTTGAAAAGGTCTACAAAGAGAAAATATGCCTTTTGAAAGCCTTGAAGCCCAAAGGAATGATGATTTTTAACGGCGATGATCTGTATCTGAAGCGACTGAAAGGCCTGAAGAAATTTCGTAAGTTAAGCTATGGAACAAATGGGGAAAGCAGTATACAATTAAACTTATGTTGTTTGAACAAAAGAGGCATTTTTGAAGGCGTGATGGATCGGTCGTTGAAGCTGAAACTGCATACTCCGGTTCTTGAAAACATGAAGAATGCTTTGGCGGCTGTTGCCTGCGGCCGGCTTTTGGGTTTATCAGCAGAGCAGATTTTAACGAGCCTGTCGAAGTTTCGTTTTTCAAATTCGCGCCAGTTTATCGAACGGATCAGCGGCATTACGCTTATTAATGATACGTATAATGCGAACCCGCTTTCGTTCAAGAGTGCTATTCAGACGTTAGCGTCGATTCCGGCTAAGGGCAAACGTATCGCGGTCTGTGCGGATATGCTGGAATTGGGGAAGATGAGCCGCTCTCTTCACCAGGAGATTGGGCGGTTTTTGGCAGAGCATCAGGTGGATGTGGTTTTAACGTATGGTCCATACGCGCGTTTTATAGCTTTGGAATATGATAAATATAAGGCACAAGGCTGCGTTCAGCATTATCGCCATATCATTCATATCGGGAAGAAACTGGTTTCTTTATGTGAGGCAGGGGATGTCGTTCTCGTCAAGGGTTCGCGGTCCATGCGGACGGAGCGGGTGGTTGAGTATTTGAAGTCAAATTTAAAGTAAAGGGCGGGGCATGTTTTATTATCTTTCCCAGTTTAAAGAGTTTTTTTTTGGTTTCAATGTTTTTAAATATATTACATTTCGAGCAGCCATGGCCGCGATCACAACATTTGTTCTGTGTATGGTCTTCGGCCCGGCGGTGACGCGCTTTTTAAAAGAGAAAAAGATTAAAGAGCGCTCCCTGCGTGAGGATTGTCCAAGTTTGGAACAGTTTGCTTCCGGCAAAAAGGATATTCCAACGATGGGAGGAATATTTATTATTGGAAGTATCTTGTTGTCTGTGTTTCTGTGGGCGGATTTGAGCAACCGGTTTATTTTACTGACATTCGGGACCTGTCTGTATCTGGCGGTTCTGGGGTGTCTTGATGATTACGTTAAATTAACACGCCCGAAGACGCGTGGGTTAAAGGCAAAAACAAAATTTCTCTGGCAGTTGCTGTTGGCGTGTTTTATCGGTTCGTATATCTTTTTCAGTCCGGGGTCATCCACAAAATTGGACATTCCGTTTTTTAAAAATATTATTTTAGATATCGGGCTTCTCTACATTTTATTGGTGGCGTTTATTATTATCGGCTCAACAAATGCCGTTAATTTGACTGATGGATTGGATGGCTTGGCGGTTGGCTGCATTCTGATCGTGGCCTTAACGCTGGGGATCTTAAGCTATGTGACGGGGCATGTCAATTTTAGCGAATATTTGTTTATCCCTCATATTCCGCAGGCGGCCGAATTGACCGTGTTCTCAGCTGCGATGGTAGGGGCCTGTTTAGGGTTTTTATGGTTCAATTGTTACCCGGCAACGATTTTTATGGGCGATACCGGATCGCTTGCTTTGGGAGGCACCATCGCTGTCATTTCGATTTTGATCAAAAAGGAACTGCTGCTGATTCTTTTGGGAGGGGTTTTTGTGCTGGAAGCTGTATCGGTAATCCTGCAGGTCGGATCATTCAAACTTCGGAAAAAGAGGATCTTTAAGATGGCGCCGTTTCATCACCATCTGCAATTATCAGGATGGACTGAGGCAAAGATCATCGTGAGACTTTGGATCATTAATATTATTTTAGCGGTTATGACGCTTATGACACTGAAGATACGCTGATGGATATTCAAAACAAGACGATTACAGTTGTTGGTTTGGCCAAAAGCGGTCAGGCGGTGGCAGACTTAGCCTTATCAAAAGGTGCCCGGGTGCGCGTTTCGGATAAACGCTTAAAGAGCCAATTGTCAGCGGACGTGAACGCCTGGATTGAGAAGCGCGATCTTGAAGTTGAATACGGAGAGCACACCAGGGAGTTTTTGCGGGGAAGCGATCTGCTTGTTATCAGCCCCGGAGTGCCGGTGGACGCGCCGATCTTGAATTGGGCCCGGGAGGACGGGATTTCGGTCATCGGAGAGATGGAATTCGCGTATCGTTTTTGTAAGGCACCGATTATTGCAGTGACCGGAAGCAATGGGAAAAGCACTGTTTCAACATTGATCGCGCGGGTCCTGAAGGCGGCTGGCCGGGATGCTCATTTGTGCGGTAACATTGGAACGCCGCTGAGTGCGTGCATCTCTGATCTGACGCCGGAGAGTTGGGTTGTTTTGGAGGTGAGCTCTTTTCAGCTTGAAACGATCCAGACCTTTGCCCCGCGTGTGGCGGTTTTTTTAAATATTTCGCAGAACCATTTGGACCGTCATAAAGATTTCGAAGAATATTTTATGATGAAAAAGCGCATCTTTGAAAATCAAACCGCGGCTGATTACGCGGTGCTGAATGGGCAGTGTCCGCACACAAAAACATGTGCGGGCCAAGTGAAAGCGAATGTTGTGTGGTTTCCTGAGAAGAATGAAGCGCCGGATCGAAATCCGAATTTTTCGGCGGTCGGTGCCGTGGCTGAAACCTTAGGCATTGAGCAATCTGTTTGTGAAGGCGTGTTTAAGGATTTTCGGGGTTTAGAGCACCGGTTGGAGTATGTCCGGTCGCTGGACGGGGTTGATTTTATTAATGATTCAAAATCAACCACCGCCGAAGCGAGCCGGTGGGCGTTGATACGCATGAAGCGTCCGATCATTTGGATCTGCGGCGGACGGGATAAAGGAATTGATTTTTCTGTTTTAAATGAGCTGGCCAAAGAAAAGGTAAAGCATATTATTGCGATCGGCGAGGCCAGTTCGAAGATCCGTCAGACCTTTCAAGATGTGGTTGAGGTGAGTGTTTCGCAGCGTTTTCAGGAAGCGGTTGAAGAGGCCCGCTCCAAGGCGCAGAAGGGGGACTGTGTGCTGTTGAGCCCGATGTGTGCCAGTTTTGATATGTTTAAGAATTTTGAGCATCGCGGAGAAGAGTTTAAGAGAATTGTGAACGCGTTATAAATCATGAGATCAATCCGCATATCCATCGCCGTTATTGTGATCACCCTTATTTTTATAGGGATTCTAATGATATACAGTTCAAGCGGCATTTATGCGATGCAGGAGCTGGGGGACAGTTTATATTTTCTGAAGCGGCATTTGATTTTCCTGGTTTTGGGGTTTGTTTTAGCGTTTCTGGCCATGATGATGGATTATCGTCACCTTCAAGCCTATGCGAAGGTGTTGGTGCTTTGTGGGATCTTGGGATTGATCGTCGTTCTTTTGCCTGGGCTGGGGCGTTCGAGTTTTGGCGCGCAGCGCTGGATCCGTCTAGGGCCCATTAATATTCAGCCGTCAGAATTCATGAAGTTGGTTGTGATTATTTATGTGGCAGATTTTTTGGCGCGTAAGAAAAGCACGATCGTCAGTTTTGAAAAGGGGCTGCTTCCGGTTTTGTTGGTCGTGGGGTTTGTCTCAGCGCTGATTATAAAGCAGCCGGACCTGGGAAGCACGGTTCTGATCGCGGCGGTTGTTTTGATGATGGCATTTATTGCGGGAGCTAGATTTCAGCAGGTGGCCTGGCTGGGGCTGCTGCTCATACCGGCGTTTTATCTGCTTGTTTGCCGTGTGCCTTATCGTTGGCGCCGGATCGTGGGATTTTTGGATCCCTGGAAAGATCCGATGGGGTCAGGGTTTCAATTGACCCAGTCGCAGATCGCTTTCGGGAGCGGCGGTATTTGGGGGGTTGGGCCGGGTAAGAGCATGCAGAAACTGTTTTATCTTCCGGCGGCGCATACGGATTTCATTTTATCGATCATTGGGGAAGAGTTTGGTTTTATCGGTGCTTTTATTGTGATCCTTTTATTTACGGCTTTGATATGGCAGGGCGCGCGTATTGCCAAGCGGGTCAATGATGACTTCGGTTATTTTTTAGCGATCGGGATTGTTTTGATGATCGGGCTGCAAGTGATGGTCAATGTCGGCGTGAGTATCGGCGCTTTACCGACCAAGGGTTTGCCGTTGCCGTTTATCAGTTATGGCGGCTCTGCCCTGGTGGTGAATATGGTCATGGTTGGACTGCTGTTGAACATTTCGAGAACGTGTGATTTGGAGAGCTAATCTCATATGAGAATTGTGATCGCTTCCGGGGGAACCGGCGGGCATATTTTGCCGGCATTGAATTTGGCGGAACATTTAAAAGCGGAATATTCAGCGGAGGCGTGCTTTATCGGAAGGTTTAAGCAGTATGCGCAAGTCATTCGTTTGAGGGGATTTCAAGAGATTGATCTTGATGTCAGCGGGCTGGAGAAGGGCTCATTGTTCAAAATGTGCGTTTGGTTCTGGAAGATGATGGCGGCGTTCTTCTTTACGATACGGATCTTGGCCGGTTTACGGCCGCAGGCCGTGGTGGGGTTCGGGGGATATTCTTCGTTTCCAGTTATTTTGGCCGCATGGGTACTGCGCATCCCGGCGGTGATCCATGAGCAGAATGTGATTCCAGGAAAAGCCAATCGCTGGCTCGCTTATTTTGTTCGGAAGGTGGCGATCAGTTTTAGTGAGAGCCAGAAGTATTTTCCGTTGAGGAAAACCGTTTTAACGGGGTATCCGTTAAGAAATTTGGAGGCCCGGATTTCGAAAAAGGATTTTTTCAAGCAGCATCATTTGGAATTAAAACGGATGACGATCCTGATCTGCGGCGGTAGCCAGGGGAGCCGTGCTTTAAATGCGACATTTGTTCAGGCGGCTGAGCGGTTAAATCAGGAACTTTTATTTCAGGTGATTCACTTGGCGGGCGAGACCGATTGTGAAATGATTCGCACGGCCTATCAAAGGCTCGGAATTCCGCATGCGGTGTTTTCCTATTATGAGCAGATGGGGGATATTTATGGCTGCGCCGAGCTGGTCATCTCCCGGGGAGGCGCGGGAACAATTCAGGAACTGCTGCTATTGAATATCCCGGTGATTGTGGTTCCCTATCCTCATGCGGGCGGCCATCAAAAAGCCAATGCGACTGTTTTAACATGCGGCGGTCATGCGGCCATGATTGAGGAGAAATATTTGACCGGCGATCATCTTCGAGCCCAAGTCCTTGGTTTGGCTGAGGGCGCAGGGGAGAAGCCTGTCTTGGAAGTCGATTGGGCAGAGGCAGCCTGGAGTTCCTGCCAGAGGCTGGCAGAGACCATCTTAGGGGTGATATGAAAAAAATTACGATCCTTATGATGTTGGCGATCATGGCTCTTGGCATGAGAGTTTCGTCTTTGTGCGCAGAGCAGAAGAGTGAATGGAATGAAAAACATTCACAGCATTTTTTCGTTTATTATAAGGATGTGCCGATTGAGTTTGTCAAGGAAGTCATGGATGCTGCGGAAGAGTATTATATAAAAATTACACAGGATCTTAAGTTTACACGTTACAAAAGCTGGGCTTATGAGGAACGGGCTAAAATTTATATCTATGAGGACCAGGAAGATTATATGCGTTCTGCGCATCAGGCTGGCTGGTCCAGTGGGGCTGCTTTTACTAAGAGCAGGATTATCCGGACATTTCCTTCGGCGGCTGGGTTTTTCGATTCTCTTTTACCTCACGAATTAGGACATATTATTTTCAGGGAATTTGTTGGTGACAAGGTCTCATTGCCTCTATGGTTTGAAGAAGGCGTGGCCATGTATCAGGAAAAATCTCAGCGATGGGGGGCGCATAAAACCGTTAGAAACGCGCTTGATGATGGCACGTTTATACCATTGATGGAATTGAATCGCAGGCTTTTGATGAATGGGGTGGATGAACAGACAGCGCAGTTGTTTTATGCTGAAGCGGCAAGTGTTGTTTATTTCCTGATCAAAGAATTCGGAGAAAATCGTTTTGAAAGTTTTTGTCGTAAATTACAATATGGAAATACATTTATGGAGTCTTTGAAAAGGACCTATGGCCGTTTCAATACGATTGAAGAATTAAATCAGACTTGGGTGGATTATTTAAAGAGGAAATGATGAAAAAGACATATCATTTTATCGGCATTGGTGGGGTTGGCATGGGAAAATTGGCGTCGATGCTCTTGAAAAAGGGAGCGGCTGTGACCGGGTCTGATATCCATCGAAGCGCGATGACCGACGCGCTCAAAGAGCAGGGGGCGACGGTCGCAATCGGCCATGATGCCGGCAATGTTTCTTCCCCGGATTATGTTGTTTATTCGACGGCCATCCGTAAGGACAATCCTGAATTGGTGAAGGCGCGTCAATCAAATATTGAAATTCTTCATCGTGCTCAGCTTCTGAATCATTTGATGCAGGGTTATACGCGCATTGCGATTGCCGGGGCTCATGGAAAGACCACCACCACCGCGATGGTGGGCAAAATCTTGCAGGATGCCGGGCGCGACCCCACGGTGGCTTTGGGGGGCGTGCTGCAGGGCGGGTCACAGCAGATCACGGTGGGGGAAAGCGACCTTTTTGTGGCAGAAGTGGATGAGAGCGATGGGTCCTTTTTGCAGGCGTATCCGCGTTATGCAATTGTGACCAATATGGACCGGGAACATATGGACCATTATCCGACCTGGAATGATATTCTGGCAGCATTCAAGCAGTTTCTCGAGATGATTTCCTCTGATGGATGTGCCGTATTTTGTTATGAAGACCCGCATTTGAGGGCGTTGTTGAATCAGATCAGAATTCCGCAAAAGTCGTATGGGTTGAGTGCTGCGGCTGATGTATGGGGGGACGGGATTGTAATGGAGGACATGCGGGCAGCGTTTCGGTGCCTGAAGGGCGATGACGTGATGGGAAACGTGTCTCTGCGGGTTCCGGGTGTTCACAATATTTTAAATGCGTTGGCCGCCTTGACGGTGACGGTGGAGATTCTCGGCGTGGATTTTGACGTGGCGTCTGAGAGTTTAAGCGGTTTTCGGGGAGTCCATCGCCGTTTTGAAGTCAAAGGCGAAGTGAACGGCATCAGGATCATTGATGACTATGGTCATCACCCGACGGAGATCCGCGCCACGCTTCAGGCGGCGCGTCATCTGAAGAGACGGCGGGTTGTTACCATCTTTCAGCCCCATCGTTTTTCGCGCACGCAATTGCTGATGGATGAGTTTGCAGTCTGCTTTCAGGGGGTAACGGATGAGCTGTTTATCACCGATATTTATGCGGCCAGCGAAACGCCAATTGAAGGGGTGAACGCAAGCGTTCTCTGTGATAGAATTAAATGCCAGGGCGGATTAAAGCCGGTGTATGTTCCGCGTGACGAGATCCTGGAACGGGTGGTTCCCGTCCTTCAGGAAGGGGACTTGGTCATTACATTGGGGGCGGGAGACATTACGTCCGTATCGAATCAGATTCAAGAGTATTTAAAGAAGTGAGGGCGTATGGCTTTGGATTATAAAGAATTTGGCCGAGTCGGTGTTTTGATGGGCGGATGCTCATCAGAGCGCGAGATCTCTTTAAAATCAGGCAAGGCCATTGTTCATGCCCTGCAAGAGGCGGGGTGCGATGTTTCTGCGGTGGAACTGAATTCTTTTGATGATTCGGTGAATCAACGTATTCTTCGGGAGGCGCGCATTGACATTGGATTTATTGCGCTGCATGGCGTTTACGGCGAGGATGGACAGATTCAGGGGTTATTGGAAAAAATGAGGATTCCTTATATCGGATCAGGCGTTGAAGCGAGCCGGATTGCGATCGATAAAATTCAAACACAGACCCGTTTGGCGAAGAACGGGATCTCGATTCCGGAATTTTGTGTTGTCAGACGGGGAGACGGCCTGCGTTTAGAGCAGGTTTATGATATGCTGGACCGCGGGTTAGTTGTTGTTAAGCCGGCCTGTGAAGGATCCAGCATCGGCATTCACATTGTTCAGGACCGGGATCAGCTAGAACCGGCGATGACACAAGCTTTTGAGTACGGTCCGCAGGTCTTAATAGAACGTTATATTTCCGGGCGGGAATTAACCTCCGGAATTCTCGGCGAGGAGGCTTTGCCGGTTGTTGAAATCAGGCCGAAAACAGGTTTTTTTGATTTTCAAGCGAAATATCAGAAAGGCATGACGGAATATATTGTTCCTGCGCAGATCGGTCCGGAGTTGAGCCGTGAGGTTCAAGGGATCGCTTTGCAGGTGTTTAAGACGATTGGGTGCTGCGATCTGGCGCGGATCGATTTTATCATTGACCAGGAGCAACGGCCTTTTGTTTTAGAGGTGAATACGATTCCCGGGTTTACTGCAACCAGCTTATTGCCGATGGCAGCTCAAGTGATTGGATGTGATTTTCAGAACTTGTGCCTTCGTCTGCTGAAGCTTGCTGCGGGACGCCGATTAAACACAAATGTCCATATCTTATAGAAGGAGCATTATGGCTCGACGGAAGGCAGCGAATCCCAATGTGAAGGGCGTTATGAAGAAAAGCATCATGGTCATTGTGGTGTTGGCGGTTGGTATTTTTGTGGCGAAGCAGACCGTGTTTTTTTTCACTCATGCCGAGATTCTGAGAGTCAAAGAGATCGTGAGGGCGCCGTCTCTGCAGCAGGTGGATTCCCAGTATTTAGATAATATTGTCGGACGAAATATATTTGCCGTTGATCTGGCGGCTATTCAAAGACGGGTGCAGTCACAGTATCCCAGTATTGATAATTTACGGATTATCAGGCAGCTGCCGAACCGTATTCTTGTGACCGCCGAGAAACGGGAACCGTTCGCCATTGTTGTGGTCGCAAAAAATGAGGTTGTGGTTGATGGATACGGCGTTGCTCTGGAAGATCGGGCCGCGGCCTTTCGGTCTTTGCCGTTGATCGTGGGGGTGAATGATGCGTCTGCAGCCTCGCCGGGGGATTCTCTGCGGAGCCGGCAAACGGGCATTGCGTTAAAGATTTTGCAAACAATGGCGGAACATCCATATCTGAGCCGCATTAAGGTGCGGACAATGGATGTGACGAATTTATCGAAGATCGTCATCGCGCTGGAGGGATACGGGGACATTATGATGGATCGTTATCAGATCGAACAGAAGATTGATCAGTTGGGAATTTTATTGTCTCAGCCGGAGCTTGATTTTAAGAACATCGCATATATTGATCTGCGTTTTAAAACACCAATTTCGAGTAAAAGCAAATGATACTAAAACGTTTTATCGGCGATAAATATTTTTGCGGCTTGGATATCGGAGCTCAAACAATCAAAACATCTTTGATTGAAGTGGGGGACAATCAGCAGCTTTCACTTTTGGGGGTTTATGAAAGCCGCACCAATGGATTTACGGGAAACTCCGTGACCGATTTGGGAGAGCTTTCGATTGCCATCAACAATGCTGTGTCCGGCCTTTCACGCAAGGTCGGGGTCAAGATTCGGGATGTTCAATTGGGTGTCGGGGGGGCGCTTGTTCAGAAGCGCTTCAGCACGGCCGTCATTCCATTGCTGGACCGAGGCAGTAAAGTGATCAGCCATCGGGATGTTGAGCGTATTGTGAGTCAAGCTCGCCTGCTTGGCGTCAAGATGGATGAGGTGATCCTGGAGGACTTTCCTCAGGCCTTTCAGGTGGATGACGTCAACACGGCGATGAACCCGATCGGGCTTTTCGGGAGAAAATTGGAAGTGCAAACATTGGTGATGGTGGTCAATAATACGATCGTAAAAAATCTGACAAAAGCCGTCAACCATGCCGGATTCGATGTCTTGAATTTATTTTTTACCACATATGCGGCAGCGCAAGGGACGCTGAATGATTATCAGCGCAGGCAGGGGTGTGTGGTGGTGGATATCGGTTCAACCGTGACCGATGTGCTGGTTTACAGATCCGGGCATTTGTGTTCGTTTGAAAGTTTTGGCGTGGGGGGCAGTGATTTTACTGCCGCCATTGTGGAACAATTACGGGTCAGTTATGATCTGGCTGAGGATATCAAGCTGGCTTATGCCAGTGTTGCCGATGGGGCTTTAGATGATCAGGAGGAGGTTCTGATCAAGCGGGATGAGGGATATCTTCCGGTGAGAAAGGTCGACATCAACCGATCCATCGGGCCGGTCATGCAGAAATTCTCAGATCAATTTTTAGAGGCGATGATCCGTTCCGGAAGTTTGGGCCAGATCAATGTTGGAATTTTTCTTACCGGAGGGGGGTCCTTCTTGACTGGGCTTCCCGAGCGTCTTGAGCAGCACATGAATTTATCAACGAAATTGGCGGTCACAAATTTTCCAGTTAAACGCATGCAGAATGCTGCTAAATTTTTATCCGCGATTGGATTGGCGCAGGCAGGTTTCCGCCGCAATTATGGAGTTGGCCGGCGAGCGCAGGGGTCTGCCAGTTGGGCGTCTTTCATGGCAGAGAAGCTCAAAGAACTGTATCAGGAATATTTTTAATTTTTGTGCTGATGTTTCTGCCGCATGAGGTTGTAGTTGATGTCTTTCAGGATGAGGCGGATGCGGTTCATGCCGTTAAACAAAAACAGCATCCAGAACGAGTTGAGGATCATCAAAAAGACAACGATCATCCCGGTCATGGAGTTGTGAAGAAGAATCTGAGAATGCAGGTCCTCCGGGGGTACCATGGGGATAAAATTAATGGTTTCCAGGATTCGCAGGAAAAAGAACAGAAATGTTACGACAAGAACAATCTGAAAGAATAAAAAATAGAAATGGCGCATCATCCAACGGGAGCAGCGATTGTCCCATTGACGGATTTTTGTCATGAAATCTTCAAATTTCATAAAAATTGATCTCCCTTGTTTAATATGTTCTTATTCTCGTAAGAAACGAATGATAATGCAAGCATTTTTTAGACAATCGAAGGCTCTTGCTGCAGGGCGTTCTTTTTATCGGAACGCAGTTGTTTTCTTTTTTGCAATTGCATTGATCGGATGCGGGGGCAAACCCTCCGACGGAATTCATTACACCTATCATCCCAGCGGGTCCATTCAAACGGAAGATACTTATCAGAACGGGGTCCAGGAGGGGCCGTTTCGGGAATTCGACGAGCGAGGCCGAACCGTCTTTGCCGGGAGGGTTACGGAGGGGGTTGTCAAGGGTTTGAAGCGAGCCTATTATGTCGAGGGGGGAATTAAAAGCGAAGAAGAATATATTGATGGGCTTCGCTGGGGGACATCGCGTTTGTTTTTCCCAAATGGGCGCATACAACAGGAATCCCTTTATAAACAGGGAAAGCTGGAAGGGCTGGCAAAGGATTATTCGCCCAACGGAAATCTTGAGCGCGAACGGTTTTATAAGGACAATGAACTGAGCGGCCTGTTTCGGGAATACGGCGGAAATGTCTTGCGTATGGAACGTCATTATGAGAAGGGATCTTTGGACGGGGAAAGTATTGAATTCGCTCCGGACGGAACGTTAAGGATCGAAGAGATGTACAGCAAGGGACAATTAGATGGGGTTTTCAAGAAATATGGCCGTGAAGGAAAAATTGAGGTGGAAAGGGTGTATGAGAAGGGAGAGCTGCGGGGGGAGCGCACCTTCTATCCTAAAGGCTGGGTCATGAAAGAAAGTTTTTTCCGTCAGGGAAAATTGGTTGAAATGAAGAAGTATTTTGAGGGCGAACGCTTAATGAGCGAACAGAAGTTCGCGGAGGACCTGCCTACAGAAGAAATTGAATATTCTGAATACGGTCTGCCGGTTGTCCGTAGGATTTATGAGGATGGGGTTTTGAAGAAAACCGTGTATTATGACGCGGCCGGAAAAGAGCAAGCTTCCGCGCCAATGTAAATTCTGTGATTTTTGCGATAGAACATGTTTTTTTTCGCCACATTGTTATTTCTCCCCTTTATATTTTATACTTATATCATGAGAAAAATTGGACTATATAACAGTCTGTTTATTGGTATTGTCATGGTGGCCTTGTTTTTTCCGCCTTCTGCAGAGGCGCGAGGGTCTGTTCAGAGCGGATTTTGTAAAGTTTATCAAAGAGATCCGGACCCTACTCTACAGCTTGTTGTTTATCTGAATCGTCAGCAGCGGGATGGGATATCCTTGAGATTCTTTTCAGGCGGGGAGGTTCAGGAGCTTGCCTGGTATCAGAAGGATGCGCTTCAGGGACAGAGGCGGCGTTTCAATTCAGAAGGACAGATTATATCTTCAGCGCAGTTTAGCGGAGGAGAGCTGAACGGCATTTTAGAAGAGTATGGGGATCAGGGCCAGTTGCTGTCAAGGAAACGTTTTCTGTCGGGAGAACTGCATGGCCTGTCTGAATATTATAATCGGAAAGGTGCTTTAGAACGCAGAGTTGTCTATGAAAACGGCCGTGCTGTTCACATGGAAGAGTTTTAGAGGGGTCCACGGATCATTCTTCTTGCCGATTTATTTTCAAGAATTTTCCTTCATCAAAGAGATTCATAAAAGGCTTTGGAGCCGGTGGCTTTTTTGTTACAATAAATCCATACATAATCTAAGGGGGATGGATGTTTTGCTATATTCACAGCAAGCGACTGGCTGTTGATAAATGCGTGCAGTGTGGAGTGGCGTTATGCGCAGACTGTGCATCGACATTTCGGGGGTATATTTTATGCAAGGCCTGTAGCCCCGAAGGGAAGAAACCGGTCAGGGGCAAGCCGGTCTATTACCGCAATCCGCTTTTTGCGGCTCTTTTAAGCATCATTCCGGGGGTTGGACAGTTTTACAACGGACAGCTTTTTAAGGGACTGATTGTCTTAAGCACCTGCTGGCTCATTGTGCCTTGGTTTTACGGGATTTATGATGCCTATGCGACCGCCTGCCGCATTAATAATCGGGACGTTATTCAAACCGATCCTTTTCCGGAACTCATGACCGCATTGTGTGTGCTGATTATATTTGTTTCTGCTTTTTTTGTTGTTGGTCCGGATGCCTGGAAAATCATGATTCATCAGCAGCTGCTTCCTATGATCATGAACTCCCTGGAGTGGAAGGCCCAAAGAGCATTAAAGGATATGGCGCTGGGCTTGGAGTCATTTCACAAAACATATGGCTATTATCCTGACGACATATCGCAGCTGTATTTTGAAGAGCCTCCGTATTTGGAACGGCTGTATTGTGACGCGACTTTTTATAGTTATACATTTACGTGCAATTCTGACGCGACATCGTATAAGGTGCGCGCCGTTCCTCAAGATCCAGAAAAGTCTGTTTTTGAATTAACAACCGGCGGAAAAGTGCTTGTATATAAAGTGGTAAAGCCGGAGGAAGAGGACCCGTTCTAGTGCGGCGCATTCAGGCTGTCCAAGGCGATATTACCCAATTAGCGGTCGAGGCGGTTGTGAATGCTGCAAACAGAACACTTTTAGGGGGCGGGGGCGTGGATGGGGCGATTCATCGGGCAGCCGGGCCGGAGTTGCTGAAGGAATGCCGGATGCTTGACGGATGTGACACGGGGGATGCTAAGCTCACCCGCGGTTATCAGCTGGCGGCAACGTTTGTGATTCATGCGGTTGGGCCGGTTTGGTCCGGAGGAAAAAGGGGAGAGCCGGAGTTGTTGGAGAGTTGTTATCGGCGAAGTTTGGAGATCGCGGTAGAGCATAAAATCCGAAGCATCGCATTTCCCTGCATCAGTACCGGTGTTTATCGGTTCCCGAAAGATATGGCCGTCCGCATTGCCGTCAAAACTGTTCAGAGTTTTCTCGAAAGTCATTCCGGTGATTTTGAAAAGATCGTGTTCTGCTGTTTTTCTTCTGATGATTACAAACGCTATTCTTTGTTCATTGATGTTTGAGGGACTTAAGGTCACGGCCGCATTGAGAGGGCAATCAGCTATGCGTCTTTTTTTGATCCGACATGGTGATTATATTCACGAGGAAATGGATCTCACTCAGCCATTGAGCGTTTTGGGGACAAAACAGATTCGGGTAATTTCACGGTATTTGAATCGGCAGAGTCTTCAGGTCGGGAGGCTTTGGAGCAGTCCTAAAAAACGAGCTTTGGAGTCTGCTGAAATTTTGAAAGCGGCGGTATGCCCGGATATCGAAATTCGTCAGCGAGATGACCTGACACCCAATGCCGATCCGCGCAGCGTGGCAGAGGATTTAAATTCTTCATCCGGGGATTTTATCATCGTCAGCCATCTGCCGTTTATACCGGCGTTGATTCAATATTTAACCAAAGAAGAACGGGGTTCCTTTAAATTATTAACGGGTATGGCTGCGTGTCTAACACGGGAAAAAGAAGACCTGTGCTGGCGCGTGACGGAGCTGGTCTCGCCCGATGACGTTATGGATTAAATTTTGACCCTCATGGACAAACAAGCACTTTTTACAGTCTCGCAATTGAATCTGCTCATTCAGGAAGTCCTTCAGATGGGGTTTCCTCAAGCGGTCTGGGTGTGCGGAGAGATTCAGGGCTATGACCGTTCCCGTCTCAAGAAACACGTCTTTTTCAATTTATGCGAAAAGGATTTGGAAACACAGGAGATCAAAGCTCAGATCGGGCTGGTGATCTTTTCCAATCGCAAGGCCTATCTTGAGAAGCTGCTGGCTGATAACGGCCATCCGTTTGACCTGAAAGATGATATTGAAGTGAGGTTTTTGTGCAAAGTTGATTTTTATCCGCCGCATGGTTCTGTGCGTCTGGTTGTCGAAAGCCTGGACCCGTCTTATACGCTGGGGAAGATCGCTCAAGAAAAACAGCGGCTGGTGGCTCTTTTAAAGAAAAAGGGGACGCTTGATCAAAATAAGATCTTGCGGATTCCTGAAATTCCTCTGAATATTGGATTGATCACAGCCTATGATTCAGCCGCGTATAATGATTTTTTGTCAGAACTAAAGTTAAGCGGGCTGGGATTTTCGCTGGTTTATCGCAACGCCCAGATGCAGGGCAAGGGGTCCGAAGATGATGTCTGTCAGGCCTTGGATGAGCTGCAGAGGCTGCCAAGACTCGATGCCATTGTCATTACGCGCGGAGGTGGGTCGCTTGCGGATTTGAGTTGTTTTGATTCGCAAAAGATCGCAGAGAAAATTGCGGCCTGCCGTTTGCCTGTGCTGAGCGGGATCGGACATGAGATCAACATTACAATCACGGATTTGGCGGCCCACACTTATCAGAAAACACCTACGGCCATTGCCCGTTTTTTGGTTGAGCGCGTGCAAGATGCGATGACGGTTTTGGAAGAACGTTTTTTGAATGTGATTGATTGCGCGTCACAGCGTTTGGTTCAGCAGAAAGAGGCCGTTCGGTCGATGGCTTTGGATCTTCAATCCGGCACGCAGATCTTTTTGAAGGATCATGACCGCAGGCTCCTGCGTTTTTCTGACGTGCTGTTGCGTTTGCCGCTCGATCAGCTTCAGCGCCGCAGGCAGAAATGGCAGGAAGAAAAAGAAGCTTTTGCCGATGCCGTTCAGGCCGCATTTAAAAACGGGCATGAACGCCTGGAACATGCCAAACGGCTTGTTGCCATGGCGGATCCTCTGGTGGTCTGCAGGAAGGGATTTGGTATTACACGTTTTTTGGATGGAACATTGGTCCGCAGTGTTTCTGATGTCAAGAAGGGTGACCGGGTTGAGCATCAAATTTCCGATGGGGCATTTCAAAGTACGGTGGGTTAATTTTAAATAAAGGGGGGACGCGTGGCCGAAGTAAAATATAGTCAAGCCATGAAAAAGCTGACGGACATTATCAGTCAGATCGAAAATGAGGATATTGACGTTGATGAACTTTCAAAGAAGGTCAAAGAGGCGGTAAATTTGATTAAGACCTGCAAGGAAAAGATTGAGAAAGCGGAATTGGATGTGAAATCGATTGTCGAGGCATTTGAGAAGGAAGGATAACCGGTACAGGGCTGCTTGAAGAGGGAGATGGAAAAAACTGTTTTTATTGGCTGAAGGACGGAAGCGAGAATTCATAAGCATCGATGTGCATCAATTTTTGCGTCAGATCCAGCGCCATCGGATACGCCACAAAGACGATAATAAAGACCCAGAACAAAACCGATAAGGTGATCGAGGCAATATCCCAGAACGCTTCCCAGCGGACTTTCCGGCAGAACAGGTCCGTGTAGGCGCTGCGTTTCTTTTTATAGGTTTGCTCCAGCGCATAACTTTGGTAGAAAGAGCGGCGATGAATAATTTGACCGTTGAGGATGTCGGTCAGGATGTGAAAATATTCAATATTATAATCGCATTCATTTTCAGAATGTTTTCTGGGAATGTATTTGCAGTCACAGCGCTGACAGTATTTCAAATGAGTTAAGTGGAAGATGTTGGAACATAAAATGTTGAAGACCAGCCAGGGGATGTTGAAGACGCAAGTCATGTTGAGGGGGGCGATTAAAAAGCGTTTGAGTTTGCGTCCATGTTTGATGCGGTTTTTTTGAATATCAAAATCCAAAAACAGGGAGCGGTCTCCCAGAAAACTGCGGATATGATATTGAATATGCTCATCAGGAAGGTCTTGAGTGTCGCCGCCGAGAATTGCCTTTTGAAACGATTTAACGTTGGAGCGCTTGATAGCCTCGGGCAGTGAAATTTCAAGCAGGCGAACCTGGCATTTGGGGCAAGCCATGGTTTGTTCCTGAAACAAATTATCACATTTAGGACAGGCTTTCATCGGCGTTCTTTAATGTAGCTTGGAATGGAAATCCTTTCAAGTGAATATTTTTTAAAGGAAATTCAAGTCAATAGAGCCATTTTAAAGAATCGGTAGAGAAAAAGCCTCTTGCCAATTTAAAAGGGGTTGTTATAATGGCAACACTTGCGCCTGTAGCTCAGCTGGATAGAGCACCTGCCTTCGGAGCAGGGTGTCGGGGGTTCGAATCCCTCCAGGCGCGCTTTTTATTGGGAAACCCTAAAGGGCTTCCCAATAAAAAGAGGATTTGAATAGAAAGAACCTATGCTTCGCATAGGTTCGCGACCAAAGGGAGTCCCGTTAGGGGAATCCCTCCAGGCGCGCCAGTTTTCGCTAGTATTTAAATTAAGGTGAGGTTTGAGCGGTTTCCCGGTAGATTTCAAGGATTTTAGAAGTAAGTTAATAGTTCTCTGTAGTCCTAGTAGTTCTTTTGCATTATCTATGAAATCTCCTTTACAATTAAAATGGAATTTAATAAGATAACTCGCGAATAAACATCCTGTATAAACAAAGTTCACAAGAAGTTTTTATGCCGTTAAAGCAAACACCTATATATAATGAGCATCTCAGGCTGCAGGCAAAAATGGTTCCCTTCGGGGGATGGGATATGCCGGTTCAGTATGAAAGCATTATCGCGGAATACAAGGCTGTCCGTCAGGATGTGGCGGTCTTTGATATCTGTCATATGGGGGAATTTATCATTGAGGGCGATGCCCGGTCGACGGGGTTAGACCGGATTGTGACCCAGTCATTAAATGATCTGCCGGTGCAGAGCTGCCGGTATGGAGCGATGCTCAACAGCCAAGGCGGCGTGATCGATGATTTGATCGTGTTTCGTTTGCAGCCGGAAAAGTGGATGCTGGTGGTCAACGGTTCAACGATCGAAAAGGATAAAGCCCATATTCTGGGGCAGCTGAAGGACCCGGCGTGTTTTCAGGATATTTCTGATCGGACCGGCAAGCTGGATGTGCAGGGCCCCTGTTCCAGGGAATTTTTAAAACCGCTTCTTGCGGGAATTGAAAAACTTTCGTATTATACGTTTGCTGAGTTTTCACTTTTGGATGAGCGTGTCATCGTGAGCCGCACAGGATATACCGGTGAACTGGGGTATGAGATTTATATTTCAGCTGAGAAGGTTGTGGCGCTTTGGCAAAAGTTATTGGAGTTGGGTGCGCAGCCGGCTGGTTTGGGGTCCCGCGATGTTTTGCGTATTGAAATGGGTTATAGTCTTTATGGACATGAACTGGATGATGGCCGTTCACCGCTGGAGGCGGGGCTGAATCCGTTTATCTGTTGGGATAAAGATTTCATCGGCAAGCCGGCTTTGCTGAAACAGAAAGAGTCCGGTTTAAAATATAAAGTGGTGTGTTTTGTTTCGGATTCTCGCCGGTCACCTCGAGAAGGGCTGGATGTTTATGACGCGGCGGGGAGCCTTGCCGGAAAAGTTTCCAGCGGGACATTTAGTCCGGCGTTAAGCAGGGGAATCGGTTTAGCGTTTGTGGAGCGGGCCGGAGTTGAGGTGGGGCAGCAGATCAGTTTTGGACACGATGACATGCGAACGCCGGCACAGGTTGTCAGCCGGCCTATATATAAAAATGGTTCATTAAAAGCTTAAATAAAAGGAGTTGTTATCATGGAGGTGATGGATCATTTGTACTATACCAAGGAGCATGAGTGGGTGTCCATTGATGACGGTGTTGCAACCGTCGGGATTACCGAATATGCTCAGGATGCTTTAGGGGATATCACATTTATTGAGTTGCCTGATATGGACGCGGAAGTCGAACAGTTTGAGCAGTTGGCTTCTGTGGAATCGGTGAAGGCGGCGAATGATGTCTATTCACCTTTAAGCGGAAAAGTTATTGAGGTCAACACGGAGCTGCAAGATAATCCGGCACTACTCAATAAGAGTTGTTACGGGCTGGGCTGGATTGCTAAGCTGCAAGTCGCAGCCGAGGATGAAGCGACGAAGCTGATGGGCGCCGAGGAATACCGGACCTATTTGGAAAGTTTAGAATGAGTTGCTGACGTTCATGGAATCTCGCCTTCAGAATCCGCCTGGTTTGTGAAGCATGATGATAAAAATGTGAGAAAGGTGTCTATTTTGAACCCCTATATTGCTAATACAGAGGACGATATTCGAAGCATGCTTGCCGCGATCGGAGTCTGCGAAATTGAGGATCTTTTTAAAGATATTCAGCCTCGCCATCGGCCTAAAACTTTCGATCTTCCTCAGGGCCGTTCCGAGTATGAAGTCGTCGAATATGTGCGCGGTCTTGCCCGTCAGAATGCCCAGGATTTGTTGCTGTTTGTCGGAGGAGGGTATTATGACCATTATATTCCGGCGGTGATCCCGTCTTTGATCAGCCGCGGCGAGTTTTTGACGGCCTATACGCCCTATCAGCCGGAGTGCTCCCAGGGCACGCTGCAGGCTCTTTATGAATATCAGAGCTCGATGTGCGCCTTGACGGATATGGAGGTCTCTAACGCGTCCTTGTATGACGGCGGGACGGCATTGTATGAGGCGATGATGATGGCTTTGCGCATCAATGGACGCAACCGGGTGATCATGGACGGCGGGGTCAGCCCGATTTATCGAAAAATGATCCGTTCCTATACGGACAATCTGAATATTGAATTTATTGAGGTTGAGCCGGCGCATGGTCAAAGTGACCGCAAACGTATTCAAGAGCTTTTGGATGGACAGACCTCTGCCGTGATCCTTCAGAACCCGAATTTTTTTGGCGCGATTGACGATCATAGTGACATTGTCGGTATGGCCCATGCCCACGGGGCGTTGGTGATTCAAAGTGTTTATCCGGTGGCGTTAGGGATGATCAAAACGCCGGGTGAGATGGGTGTTGATATTGCAACAGGGGAAGGCCAGAGTCTGGGGCTGCCGCTCAGTTTCGGCGGGCCTTATTTGGGATTTATGACCACGCAGAGAAAATATATCCGGAAAATGCCCGGCCGTATCGTTGGTGAGACCGTCGATGGACAGGGGCGGCGGTCTTTTGTCAATACCCTTCAGGCCCGTGAGCAGCATAT